>CAZIBA010000356.1:0-3699 GCA_964536795.1 uncultured Planctomycetota bacterium
CGTCTCACCGTGCTTCTGTACGGCCCCGACCCCAAGTCGGGGAAGAAGAAGCAGATTCTCCCCAAGCTCAGCGTCACCGTCCAGCGCAAGAAGGGCATCCCCATCGCCGGCCCCAAGCTGAAGGACGGCGGGGTCCTGGTCATCGTCGTTTCCGCCGAGTAGGGGCACCGGCCCCCACCTCCCTTGGCTCGAGCCCGACCGGGCCCCCTCGCCAGAAGCGGTGACGCCTCGCCCTCCACCACCCGCTCCGTATTTCCCCTTGCCCCGCACCCGGGCCACCTCGTAGTATGGGGGTCCGGGATGCTGGTCGCAGACACACGCTCAAGTCAGACGGCGCGGGGTGACCATGGACACGGTACTGGTAACTGGTGGCTGTGGGTTCATCGGCAGCAACTTCGTGAGGCACGTGCTGGCGGAACGTCCCGAGTGGACCGTGGTCAACCTCGACCTGCTCACCTACGCCGGCAATCCCGAGAACCTGGCCGACCTGGAGGACCATCCCCGCTACCGTTTCGTCCACGGCGACATCGCCGACGCCAAGCTGGTGGACGGGCTGCTGGCCGAGGGCGTTTCGGCCATCGTCAACTTCGCCGCCGAGACCCACGTGGACCGGAGCATCTTGGACTCCGGTGACTTCGTCCGCACCAACGTGCTGGGCACCGAGAACCTGCTGGCCACGGCCCTGCGCCACAAGCTGGACCGCTTCGTTCACATCTCCACCGACGAGGTGTACGGCTCGCTGGGCGAGCGGGGCTCCTCCTCCGAGGACGACATCCTGACCCCCACCAACCCCTATTCTGCCTCAAAAGCCGCTGCCGACCTCCTGGGCCTGGCCTTCTTCAAGACCTACGGCCTGCCCGTGCTCATCACCCGGGGCACCAACAACTACGGCCCTTACCAGTTCCCCGAGAAGTTCATCCCCCTCTTCACCACCAACGCCCTGCAGGACAAGTCGCTGCCCCTCTACGGCGACGGCCTCAACGTGCGCGACTGGCTCTACGTCGAGGACCACTGTCGGGCCATCCTCACCGTCCTGCAGAAGGGACAGCCCGGCTGCATCTACAACATCGGTGGTGGACACGAGGTCACCAATCTGGCCCTGGCCAAGGCCCTGCTGGCCGAGCTGGGCAAGCCCGAGTCCCTCATCACCTTAGTCCCCGACCGTCCCGGCCACGACCGCCGATACTCCCTCAACTGCCGCAAGGTCTTCCTGGAGCTGGGTTGGCGTCCCCAGGTGGACTTCGAGGCCGGCCTCCGTCGGACCGTCCGCTGGTACCAGGAGAATCAGACCTGGTGGGAGCGGGTGAAGTCGGGCGCCTTCCGGGAATACTACCAGAAGCAGTACGGAGAGCGCCTGGCCCAGGGACGCTCCACCGGCGACGGTGACGAGGACGGCGACGGTGACGAATGACCTCCGGGGCACCATCCTGGTGACCGGCGCTCAGGGGATGTTGGGTTCGGACCTGGTGGCTCGGCTGCTCGAGTACCTGCCACCGGCTGAGCTGATAGCCGTCGACATCGACGGGTTGGACATCACCGTCGAAGACCAGGTGCGCGAGAAGGTCAACGCCATCCGCCCGTCCGTCATCATCAACTGCGCCGCCTACACCGACGTGGATGGCTGCGAGAGGGAGCGGGAGCTGGCCTTCCGGGTGAACGCCCACGGTCCGGGGCTCCTGGCCCGGTCGGCGGCCGAGTGCCGCTCGCTGCTGGTACACGTCAGTACCGACTTCGTCTTCGACGGCACCAAGCAGACCCCCTACACCGAGGACGACCCCCCCCACCCCCTCAGCGCCTACGGCCAGAGCAAGTTGGCCGGTGAGGAGGCGGTCCGCTGCACGGGCGGCGAGCACCTCATCGTCCGTACGGCCTGGCTCTACGGCCGGGGCGGAGCCAACTTCGTCGAGACCATCCTTCGGCTGGCCGCCGAGCGCGACGAGCTTCGCGTCGTCACCGACCAGACCGGCTCACCGACCTGGACGGTGGAACTGGCCCGCGCTATAGTGGCTCTCCTGAGGGCCGGAGCCCGGGGGACCTACCACGCCGTCGGCCGGGGACAGTGCAGCCGCTACGAATGGGCCGGGGAGATCCTCCGACTGGCCGGGGAGCACACCCCCCTTGAGCCAGCGACGACCGCTGAGTTCCCCCGGCCGGCTGCACGACCCCCCCGCTCCGTCCTCTCCTGTGAGAAGCTGAGGCGCGATACCGGGTTCCACCCCCGTCCCTGGCACGAGGCCCTGGCCGAGTACGTCCGCTCCCGGGAACGGTGAGGGCCCGCTGCTTGAGCCTGGAGCCGTTGTGGCCGTCGAAGACAAGACAATCGTCGTCGTAATGCCGGCCTACAACGCCGGCCGCACCCTGGAGCGCACCTACCACGAGGTGCCCCTGAGCCTGGTGGACGAGGTCCTCGTCATCGACGACGCCAGCCACGACGACACCGTGGCCGTGGCCCGTCGCTTGGGCCTCACCGTCCACGTCCACCCCGAGAACCGGGGCTACGGCGGCAACCAGAAGACCTGCTACTCCCACGCCCTGGCGGCCGGGGCCGACGTGGTAGTCATGCTCCACCCCGACTACCAGTACGACCCCCGCCGCATCCCCGAACTCATCGCCCCGGTGCTCGCCGGAGAGGCCGACCTGGTCCTCGGTTCCCGCATCAAGGACGGCCGGGCACTGGAGGGGGGGATGCCCTTGTACAAGTACCTGGCCAACCGCTTCCTCACCGCCGCCGAGAACCTGACACTAAGTCAGCACCTGAGCGAGATGCACACCGGCTACCGGGCCTACAGCCAAAGACTGCTGGAGACCATCAACTTCCCCGAGAACTCCGAGGACTTCGTCTTCGACACCGAGGTCATCGTGCAGACCGTCGCCTCGGGCTTTCGCATCGCCGAGATCAGCGTGCCGGCCAAGTATCAGCCCGAAGCCTCCAGCATCGGGTTCGGGCCCAGTGTCCGCTACGGCCTGAGCACCCTCTGGGTCCTGGTGAAGTATCTGGCCTGGACGCTGGGCGTGCCCGTGCGGAACCTGCCTCAGCGCGGCAGCGGCGGCCGAGCAGCCCCGGGAGCCACCAGCGCCGGGCCGGCCCAGAATGGCGAGCGGTCCGAGCTCGTGCTTTCGGTACTGATGCCCGTTTACAACGAGCGGGAGACGGTGACCCACATTCTGGAGAAGGTCCTGGCCGTGGACCTGCCCAAGGAGGTCATCGTGGTGGACGACGGCTCCAGCGACGGGTCAGGCGACGTGCTCGGCAGGTTCGTGGCTACGCACCCGGAAGTCACGCTGCTGCGACACCCGAGGAACCGTGGCAAGGGCGCTGCCATCCGCACCGCTCTGGAGCGCGCCCGGGGCGACGTGGTCGTCATCCAGGACGGCGACCTGGAGTACAACCCGGAGGACCTCCCCCGTCTGCTCGAACCCATCCGTCGGGGAGAGGCCGACGTGGTCTACGGCTCCCGCGTGCGCGGGAGGAACCCCATGAGCTACCTGCGCTACTACCTGGGTGGTCGGCTGCTGTCGCTGGCGGCCAGCCTCCTCTACGGGAAGTGGGTGACCGACGAGCCCACCTGCTATAAGATGGTCCGTCGGGACGTACTTGAGGGCCTGGAGCTGGAGGCCGAAGGGTTTGAGATATGTCCCGAGCTTACGGCCAAGCTCCTTCGTCGGGGTGCCCGCTACCGGGAGATGCCCATTCGTTAC
>CAZIBA010000357.1:0-3692 GCA_964536795.1 uncultured Planctomycetota bacterium
CCGCCCTTCGACTCCGCTCAGGGCGGCCTGAGCAATTGACCTTGTCGAAGGCCGCACGGGTTGTCCGGGAGGAGCTTGCTTCTGGACGGCCCGACGGGCCAGACGAGAGAGGCGGCGCCTCTCAGCCCACGTCCTCGCTCTCCACCCAATGGACGGCGTGACGGACCAGTTCGGTGGCGCTCTTCAGGTGGAGCTTCTGTTTGATGTTGGCTCGGTAGGTCTCGATGGTCCTGATGCTGAGGTGCAATTTGGCCGCCACCTGTCGGGTACCCAGTCCGTGGCCGATGAGCTCAAACACCTGAAGCTCACGGTCGCTCAAACGCTCCACGGGAGCGACGGGCTCAGCAGTTCGATCGCCAACGAAGGCGTGGAGCATGCGTGCGGCCACGTCGTCACTGACCCAGATGTCCCCGGCCAGAATCCGGCGAATGGCCGCCAGCAGCGTCTCGGTCGCTTCCTCCTTCATTACGTAGCCCTTAGCGCCGGCCGCCAGCGCCCGTTCTGCGTACAGGGACTCATCGTGCATGGAAAGTACCAGCACGGGCACCTTGCGGAACCGGGCCTTGATGTCCTTGATGAGCTCCAGACCGCTGCTGTCCCGAAGTGAGATGTCAACGATGACCAGGTCCGGCTCTGCTTCGGCCATCTCCTTGAGGGCCTGGGAGGCGTTCTCGACCTGTCCACAGACGGTCAGGTCGTCCTCCCCACCGAGAAGCTGGAGCAGTCCATCCCGCACGATGGGGTGGTCCTCGACCAGCAGCACCTTGGCCTTCTCCGACCCCACGTTGACCCCTCCTCCACTACTCCCGCTGGAGTTGCCGGGACGACGGGGCCCACAGCCAACAGATGACTGCGGTTCCCCCCTCCGCCCTTCCCCGTATCTCCAGCGAGGCCCCGATGGCATCGGCCCGGTGCCTCATCAGGCGCAGGCCCAGACCCTCCCCCGCCGGTACGTCCGGGAGCCCGGTACCGTCGTCGGTCACATCGAGTGTGACCTTCCCCTCGGCGGCGGTCAGCTCGACCGACACCTCACTTGCCTGGGCGTGCTTGACGGCGTTGGTCACCGCCTCCTGGGCGATGTAATAGAGATGGGTGGCCACGGCGTGGTCACCGACCTCCACGGGCTGCTCACAGAGGAACCGGCAGGAGACCCCAAACACCTCCTCGACATCGGCGGTGAGCTGGCCCAGGGCCGCGGCGAGACCTCCCTCCTCCAGGGACACGGGCGAAAGCCCGTGGGACAGGGCGCGGGCCTCAGCCAGCGCCTTGTTCACCAAGTCCGTTATCTTACCTGCTTCGGGGGCCTGGGGGTGGGCCTGCTGGGTCAGCTTCTCCTCCAGGACCTTGCTCAAGAAGGCGATGCCCGTCAGACGCTGGCCCAGACCATCGTGCAAGTCCTGGGCAATCCGTTGCTGTTCTTCCTGACTGACTTTTACGACCTCCCGTTCCAGACGTCTCCGCTCACTGACGTCGCGCAGAATGCCCTGGACGCCCACCACCTCTCCGTCCGGGGAATGGATGGGGTTGCCGGCGATCTCCACGGGCAGGTAGGAGCCGTCCTTGCAGCGCAGCCTGAACTCGTAGGGGGGAACGTGCTCCCCAGTGATGCGCCTCTGGAACCCGACCTCCGTCCTGGGACGGTCCCCCTCGGCAATGATGAGGTCCGAGAACTTGCCGATGAGCTCCTCGCGGGTGTAGCCCAGGGCACTCAGCAGCGCAGGACTGACGTAGGTCAGTTCCCCCTCAAGGTTGAGACAATAGACCATATCGACGGCGTTCTCGACCAGGGCCCGGTAGTGGGCCTCAGACTCCCGCAGGGCCTCTTCAGCCTGCTTGCGCTCGCTGATGTCTTCGCCTGAGCACAAGATGCCCATGATGTTACCGGTCTCGTCCCTCAAGACCGTGTTGTGCCAGGCGATGACTCTTTCTCCCCCCGACTTGGTGACGACCGGGTTCTCGTAGTACTCAACCGGTGCGATATCCCCGGCCATCAGGCTCTCATAGACGCCTTTGACTTCCTCCTTATGCGATTGGGGGAGGAAGACGTCAAACCAGTTCTGGCCGACGACCTCCTCCTCCTCGCAGCCGAGTATGCTGCAGCCCTTCTCGTTGATGAGGGTGACTTCCCCCGTCTCATCGATGACCAGCAGCATCACGCCAGCCACGTCCAGGTATTCCTGCGCGCGATCCCGTGCCTCTCGCAGGGCCTGCTCGGCGCGCTTGCGCTCGGTGATGTCCAAGGTGACCTCCACCGCACCAACGACATCGCCGTCGTCCCCGCGGACCGGATAGCCCTTGACACTCCACCACTTCCCATCGGGAGTGGTCATCTCAGCTTCCCGGGGCCTGCCGGTCTCCAGGGCTTCAAGGACCGGGCAGCCCACACAGGGCTCCTCCCGCTGGTTCCAGACCTCGTAGCAGTGACACCCCACCAACTGCTCAGCCGGGAGGCCCACCGACTCCCCCGCGGCCCTGTTCGTCCATATGATTCTCAGTTCCCTGTCGTGATAGAGCACCAGCTCCGACAGGCTGCTAAGGATGAGGGCCTTGTCGCGCTCCGATCCTCGCAGCGCCTCCTCGGCGCGCTTGCGCTCGGTGATGTCGATGGTCACGCCCAGCACGGCGTTCAGCTCTCCCTTGTCATCCTTCAGGGGGTAGAGGGTGAGGAGGGCGGGGAACCACTCACCGGACTTTCGGACCAGAACCGTCTCCTGGGTGAGCGACGCCTTCCGCTGGCGCAGGCCTTCGATGGACCGAGGAAAGCCGGCCACATCCTCGGGCAGATGGAGGATGGCGGCGGGCTGGCCCACGGCCTCCTCACGTGTGTAGCCGAAGATATGCTCTGCGCCCGAGCTGAACTCCACGATCTGGGCCTCGGTTCCTGCCAGGTCCGTTATCACGAAGGAGACGTCCTTCGCCGCCTCGAAGATGGCCTGCAGACGAGCTGCGGTCTCAAGCAGCGCCCCCTCGGCCCGTTTGCGCTCGGTGATGTCGCGCAGGATGACCTGGTTACCGACGACGTCGCCCTCCACCGAGTAGACGGGGTTGGCAACGATTTCCACGGGGAAGCAGCTCCCGTCCTTGCGACGCAGCCTGAACTCATAGGGAGGAACGTGCTCAGCCCTCATCCGCCGCTCAAAGGCAGCCCGGGTTCTGGCACGATCTTCCTCGGCGATGAAGACCTCCGAGGACCGTCCCAGCAAGTCCTTACGGACATACCCGAGAGCGCTCAAGAGCTGGGGACTCACGTAGCTTACCTTCTTCTGGAGGTCTAGGCAGTAGATGAGGTCGACGGCGTTTTCGACCAGGGACCGGTAGTGGGCCTCAGACTCCCGCAGGGCCTCCTCGGCCCGTTTACGCTCAGCCTCCAACTCCAGGCTGCGCAAGGCAAAGGCAAGGTCGTTGGCCACTTCCCGCACGAGGTACTGCTCCTGCTCATCTGTCGCCAGTTGGGCGGGCAGGCAAAGGGTCAGCACGCCGTACACCCTGGCCTGCCACTCCAGACTGACCGATGCACCCATCCAGCCCGGCTCGCGCCCTGCCAGGGGACACTCGCAGGTCGAGGGGTCCACCAAGGTCAACCCACCACCCTCGCCCAGGCTCCTCTTCGCACACTCGGGAAGCTCCCCCGCCTGAAGCATCTCGACGAGCGCTGGGAAGTTGCCGCCCAGACCGGCACCGGCCAGTGTGAG
>CAZIBA010000358.1:0-3687 GCA_964536795.1 uncultured Planctomycetota bacterium
AGACCGAGTCAGAGAAGTCGCAGTCGGCAAAGGAGCAGTGGAGGATGCGCTGGCGCAGTGCGTCGGCGCCTTCTGACACAATGTCGGCCACTTCGTCGCCGATGCGGTCAAGCTTGCTCAGGAACTCTTCCCAGGGAGACAGTGGGAGATGGGGCACCAGCAGGACAAAGACGCCGTCCCGTTGCCCCACGGCACCGAGGTCAATCAGCCCTTGCCAGATGTCGGTGGCCTCCTCCGCACCAACACCCAGATCCGTCAGCAGCTCCTTTTCCCGGCCCACCGGCACCGGCTCTGCGAGAAGCCGTTCGAAGAGTCCCCACAAGAGGTGATGCTTGTTGCCCAGGCTGCCGCCACACCGCTTGGCTAACGCCCGGACGCTTGTGCGGTCGGTCCCCTTGGGTTCGCAGTACGCTTCGTAAGCGGGAGCGGGAGCGTCCTTCTCCTCCCACTCACTGGTGTATGAGCCACCAAGAAAGGTGCCGGCGTGGAGCCGGTCGGAGGTAGACGCGGCCACGAAGGCCGCCACCTGTCCTTGCCGAGTTGAGGCGGCGACGTTCATCGCTCGTGTGGGAGCAATGAAGGCGCGTCGGCGGACCTCACAGCCGAGCGCCACGACCTTGATGGTGTCCACGGGGCGCCGGCCCTGCGCCAAGTGACCCAACTTCAGGATGTCATCGTACAGCTCGTCCAGCCGACTTGTGACTACAGAGGCCACCGGCGTGGCCCAGGGCTTCAGCGCCTCCATGTCCTCGTCGGTCACAACGGGGACGGTGCACCGCCATTCCCCGTCGGTCGGTTCGATGAGTCCGAGGGCATGAAGCGATTCGATAATAGGCTCCAAGCAATCCCGAGGCACACCCCGGGGTCCGACAGCACGCTCGGCCGTTCCCCCGGGATAGAGGTTGAAATAGGCGAGGTGCGTAAACTCGTCGGGGAAGTAGCCCTCGGGGAACGGGCGCGGCCACTCGTCCGGCCCGTCGCTTGAGAAGCGCCAGGTGATGGACAGGCGCTCGCTCTTCTTGGCAGGTATGGTCATCATTCGCTCCTTGAGTTTGTGGCGGGTGCGTCTGAGTTGGGTCTTGACCGCCTCGGTCGTGGTGTCGAGGAACTCGGCCACCTGTCGGCAGCTCAAACCCTCGTAGTAGAATAGCTTGACGACGAGCCGGTCGCGGGGAGGCAGAGCTGACATCGCTCGCCGCACCTGCTCGACCGCCTCGCCCCGCTCCAGCGTCCGCGCCGCGTCGTCGCCTTTGCCCGGCGGGTCGCACTCCAGGTGTCCGTCGCTTTCCGACCTGCTCCGCAGTCTCAGCGCAACCCGGTCCACGATGGTGCGGAGCCACGCCAGGAAGGCCCTGGGCTCTCGGAGCTTCGGCAGCCCCGTGAGCACGGCCAAGAGGCACTCCTGGGTCACGTCCTCGGCCAGGGCGCGGTCGGAGATCAGCTCGCGGGTCCGCGCGTAGGCCAGCCGGCCAGCCAAGTCGAGCACTCGGGCCGTGGCTTCCGGGTCGCCGGCGCGGGCCAAACGCACGTCCTCTTGCACGGCCATGGGTACACCCAATCTCACGAGCTCGCTGTTAGTATAGTGCGCCGGGCGGGTGACCGGTGACACACATTCTTCATCGTGGTCAGGGAACTCCTCGCGTCGGCGACTGCGCGCTTTCGGGTTCGGGGCGAAGGTGGTATCGTGGTGGATGAAGATGTCGGGCTCCTGACGAGCGAGGGAAACGCGTGAAAGAGCTGAGCAATCTGACGACGGGCATCGGGTCGCTGCCCGCAGTTGACGCTCAAGCAGCGGTGGGGTTCGTGTTGGGTGCGGGACTGGACGTTCCCTTCTGGCCCCAGCTTCCCAAGCGTGACATGCGCGAGCGGATGATCCCGCAGTACAGCGCTCGGCTTCCCGGCTTCACCGTTCTGCCCGAGGAGAACAAGTTCTTCTGCGACCTGTCCTCCGGTCGGGAGGAGGCCCTGGCCGAACTCTTGGGTGGGTTGCTTCAACTCTCCCAGCCACCCACTGCTGAGGAGGCCCAGCCCTTTGGTCCCAGCGAAGAGTTCGCCGCAGGCTACCACGCCTTCCTGAAGGCCCTGGCGGGAGGGGCCAAGCGCCCGCTCGTCAAGGGCCAGGTGACGGGGCCCTTCACGTTGCTCCTGGGGCTCAATGACCAGGCGGGCACCCCCGTCTACCACGACAGGGACCTGCGCGAGACGGCGCTCATGGTCATACAGGCGCAGCTTGCCGACCAGGTGCACCGGCTGGGCGAGCTGGCGGAAGAGGTGTTGGTCTTTTTCGACGAGCCCGTGCTGGGGGCCTTCGGCACCAGCGCTTACCTTTTCCTCTCGGCCGAGGAGGTGACGGCAGCGCTCGACCGATTGTGCGAGGTGCCTCACCGGTTGGGGGCGCGTGTCGGCATCCACTGCTGTGGCAACACGGACTGGGCGATGATCGCCCACAGCGCGGTGGACGTCATCAGCTTCGACGCCTGGGGTTACGGCGGCACCATCGCCCGCTACGCCGACGCCGCCGGTGAGTTCCTGGCACGCGGGGGCTACCTGGCCTGGGGTCTGGTGCCCACCACCGACGACATCGACTCGGCCACGTTGGCGGACTGTCTGGCCAGGCTCGAAGAGGGCGTCGTGCTGCTCACCGAGAAGGGCATCGACGAGGGCCTGGTCCGCAACCAGATGCTCTTCACCCCTTCCTGTGGCGCCGGCTCCGTCTCCGAACTTCAGGCCCAGCGCGTCTTCGGCTTGTTGTCAGAGGTGAAGCGAGCTGTTGCTGCTCGTTGACTCGGGGGACAGCTCTCAGATGCTGAGGAAGACGACGGCCAGGCAGGCGAAGACGATGCCCAGCAGCTTGCTCCACTGAAGGGCACCCGGCTGGGGGAAGAACAGGAACCCACCGGCGACGACCGTCAGGATCATCAGGGCCAGAAAGGCGATGGCGTAACCCGGGTTGGGAGCGCTGAACGAGCCTCTGGTCATGAGCCAGTTGCCCAGAAGACACGGGACCGCTGCCAGCGCCAGCACGCAAACCCCCAGGCGGGGGATGGCCACCGGAGCCCCCGTCGCCAGACCGGTCGCCAGGAAGCCCAGGACCGCGAATCCCATGACGTACATATTGGCATTGGCCGGTCCTATCCCCAGTTCACGGGTGTATCTTACCAACAAAGCCATGATGCCCAGGCAGACACCTCCAAGTGCAGCGTTGACAACCCAGTTCACCTTCTTCTCCTCTTCTGCTCGTAGTGGCTCAAAGCCATCGTCCCACTCGCTTGCTGCGCTGGGCGTCAGTATCGCGCGACGACCCGCAGCGGCGCAGTGGGATTGGGGATGATGATCATCTCTTTGTCTGCCTCGAAGCGGTCCCACTCCTCGCCATTGACCTCGACGCTCTGCATTCTCGAGCCCTCCGGGTGACGGAGGCGCAGCTTACAGCTGGTACATAAAATGGGGGCAGGCCATACGCCCTGCGTGGCCAGCGCCAGGACCATCGACAGCAGGGCGGGTGCGAGCAGACAGACGACAGCGCAAGTTCCTCCCGTCACGTAGGTTACCTCCTGCCAACCTCCCGATACCACCGGTGACGTCGGCGACTACCCGCCCTGCAGGGGGCGGACAGACCCGCCGGCCGGCGGGTCTGTCCCTACCGGGGACGGCCCGATGCTACTCTGCGAAGTCCGTACGGACGAA
>CAZIBA010000359.1:0-3683 GCA_964536795.1 uncultured Planctomycetota bacterium
GCACCACATCCCGTGCTCGCCTAACTTCCAGCCGTGGTCTCCCCAGAGGATGACTACGGTGCTCTCGCGCAGGCCCAGGCGGTCCAGCCCGTCCAGCAGCCGCCCGATCTGGGCATCGACGAAACTCACGCAGGCATAGTAGCCGTGAATGAGCTTACGGGCCAGGTCGTCGGGGATGGGGCCGTTCTTGGGGATGTCGGCGTAGGCCCGGAGTTCACCCGAGTTGGTGAGGGCGACCTCAGGCGCGTCGCTGGGCGGGTAGGGGTTTTGGGCCAGCCGGATGTCCCCGGGCTCATACAGGTCCCAGTACCGCTCAGGGCAGACGAAGGGGAGGTGGGGCTTGACGAACCCCACGGCCAGGAAGAAGGGCTTGCCCTTGAGTTGGCCGAGCTTCTCGATGGCCTTCTCTGCGGTCCTGCCGTCGGCATACTCGTTGTCGGGCAGGTCGGCGCTCTCGGTGGCCGGGCCCTTGGCACGTTCCCTGGCGTTCTCCGGTAGCGTTTCCCGCAGCTGCCTCATCACTTCCCGGCTTTCCTCGAGCACGTACCCCGGGAAGGCTCCCCGAGGTCCCCAGGGGGTCTCGCTCCAGCCCTCAGGGTCGTCGGTCCTGTGGTGGTAGACCTTGCCCAGAGAGACGGTGGTGTAGCCGTTCTTCTTGAAGTGCTGTGGCAGCGTGAGGACGTCGGGCTGCACGGTCCGCAGCGGTGTCTGCAGGTCGTGGACGCCGGAGGAGTCCGGCCGCAGGCCACTGAGCAGGCTGGCGCGCGACGGCGCGCAGACGGCCTGCTGACAGTAGGCCCGCTGGAAGAGCAGCCCCCGGGCAGCCAGCCGGTCGATGTTGGGCGACAGCATTCCCTCCCGGCCGTAGCAGCCCAACTGCGGCCGAAGGTCGTCCACGGCGATGAAGAGGACGTTGAAGGCCCCCCGGCGCGCTCTGGCCGGCTCCGCCTCGGCAAGGACTTCGGCCGACGGAGCCAGCGTCGTCGGCACCATCGAGAAGGCGATGCCCTTGCCGAGCATCGACAGGAAGTCCCGTCGCGTCCACTGCTTCATAGGAACGCTCCCTCGCCTCCTCCGCCCGGAGCCTCGAGGATGCCCTCTTCGGGCCTGGGCCTCACCGCCCCTCCCCCAGCGCCACGGAGAGGGTCTGGGGGCCGGTCGAGAGCACCTGCACCTCGCCCTGGGCGTCCCCGCTCTCCACCAGGTAGTCTCCCAGAAAGCCCTGGAACCGGACCTCTCCCGACCGGTCGGCCTTGAGCGTCAGCGGGCCGGTCCACCACTCCCGGCGGATGAGTTCGTGCAAGGCCAGGTAGGCCGGCTTGGGTGACATATCCTTTCTGATGAGCCCGGCCGGTGCACCCATCCAGGAGGCCGAGTCCGACAGGTCCCACCAGGTGATGGCCTCCACGGCCGGGTGGGAGAAGAGCACCGTGTAGAACTCCGCAGCCTGTCTCGCCTGACGCTCTTCCTGCTCTCTGCTGGTGGCCCACTGGGTACGCCGACGGTTCTCCCAGTCGATCTCGCCCACGGCTTCGCCCGAGAGGATGGTCAGCTCGGTGAAGTGGAGGGGCTTCTTGAAGCGGGCGAAGCGTTCGCAGACCTCCCAGGCCTTCTCGGCGCCCCAGTACCCCCCGTGCATGTGGGACTGGATGCCGATGGCGTCGATGGGGACGTCGGCGGCCAGGGCCTGGTCGAGGAGGTCCTCGTAGGGCTCGTCCACGCGGAAATCGTTGAGGATGAGCGTAGCCTGGGGCCCGGCCTTGCGGGCGACGGCGAAGGCCCGTTTGATGACCTCGAGCCGACCGACCTCCTCGTAGAGTCCGAGGACGGTGCGGGCGTCTCGCCTGCGGGCCTGGTCGGGACCGACCACCGCTTCGTTGAGAACGTCCCAGGTGTCGATCAATCCACGGAAGTGCTCCACCTCCCTGGTGATCCGCTGCCAGAGCAGGCCCTCGGCCTCGGCCGGGGTCTTGCGGGTCAGCCAGTCCGGCTCCAGCGTCCAGACCAGCGGGTGGCCCTTGCTGCGGATGCCTCGGTCCTTGCACCATTGGGCCATTTTGCCCACGCGCTCTGCATCTGCCTTGCCTTCGGACCGTTCGTAGCTCCGCCAGTAGAAGGGCAGCGTGGCGAAGTTGAGGAGCCCGCTGAACCTTTCGCCATAGGCCAGGGCGTCTTTCGACGTGCTGGACGGCTTCAGCGCGAAGATGTTGCAGCCAAAGAGGAACTTGTGCCGGACCATGCGCACGGTGACCTCTGCGTCGGCCAGGGCCTCACCGTCGGCGTCGGTCACGGTGAGGGTGACCTGGGCCGTGCGGAACTTGCGGATACGTTCGTTGATCGCTTTGGCATTCAGCATGGGGTCAGACCTCCCCGATTCAGCAAGGGCCACTGAGGCACTGAGCAGCAGCACCATCAGCAGTCCAACGGCAAGCTGGCAGTGGAGCTTCGGCGTTCTCATAGCTGACGTGCACCTCCTCCGGACCAGGGTCCTCACCGAGAGGCGCCCGGGCCGGAACCGCCCTTAGGTCCCCCACCCTCTTCAGCGTACGATAGCACGTCAGAGCCAGGAAATCCGCAACGAAGTTGAGGAAGTCAGCCGAAGCGGGAAGGGCAGCGCTTCTGGTAGAGATACCTCATTGCTTACCGAAGTGGCTTACCCCGGGGTAAGGGGGAATGCGGTGGTCATCCCTAACCTGAGTTGGATTCAGCGGTTATGTGGCGAGGCCGACGGGATTCGAACCCGCAACCACCGGATCGACAGTCCGGTACTCTAGCCAGTTGAGCTACGGCCCCGCTGTGCGCCCCACCGCCCCGTCAGCAGCGCCAGCCCCCGGTGGGGTCGGCTGGTGGGCGATAGTGGACTCGAACCACCGACCTCTTCCTTGTAAGGGAAGCGCTCTGGCCAACTGAGCTAATCGCCCGACGCCCAGTAGTGTAGTGGCGAGGGCCGGATCCTGTCAACGGAAATCCGTCCGGGTCGCTGCCCGCGTGGGGGGTTCCGCCTACGGAGGCAGGCCGGGGCTCTGGTCGTCGCGTCGGGGGTACGTCACACGGTTAAGGACGGCCGAGACAGCGGCCTCCACCGGTTCCCCGGGGCCTCCCCGGTAGCGGATGGTGCCCCGGGCATTGAGTACCAGGCAGAGGCCGGACCCCTCCAGGCGGAAGGCCCGGGCGGCCTCGCCCGACTCATCGCAGAGGATGACAGTGTAACGGGGCAGCGGGCCGTAGGAGTCACGCACCTCCTGGGGGGACACCCCCGAGTACACCATACAGGCCTTCACCTGCCTGGGCCCGAACTTCGTCACCAGGCCGTCCAACATCCTGCTGGCCTTCACGCCTTGGTCCAGCTCAGGTCCGGCGAGCAACAGGCACACCGCCCGGGCCGAACGGACCAGGGAATAGAGGCTCACCGGACGGCCGTCCAGGTCGGGAATGACCACCTCAGGAGCGCGATGCTCAACGTCCGTCCCCAGTCGACTGAAGAACTGATGGTCACCGTGCTCCTCTTCCCGGACCAGGAGCAGCAGCATCCGCTCCAGCTTGGTCGTCGGCAGCTCACCCGAATAGCGCACCGCCCCCCACTTGCCCACCACGTAGAGAGTGGGATCCACCAGGTGACTGAAATGCTGGGCCCCCGCGCCCAAGGGATCGGCCAGCACCGGGAAAGGCAAGGCCAGCCGAGT
>CAZIBA010000360.1:0-3677 GCA_964536795.1 uncultured Planctomycetota bacterium
GGCGGGGCTTCTTGAGTACACGGGCCGGGGCAGGTTCCGAATCACGGAGCGCGGTATTGGGGTGTTGGAGGAACAGCCCTCGGAAATCAACATCAAGTTCTTAGATCGCTTCCCGGAGTTCGTAGAGTTCCGTACGAAGAAGAAGAGGCCCGACGACACGGAAGATGAGGGGGAGGTCCAACTTACGCCGGAGGAGCTTCTCGAGTCGAGCTACAGGGGGCTGAGAAGTGAACTGGCGCAGGAGTTGCTCCAACGGGTAGGGGAATGCAGCCCCCGCTTCTTCGAGAAGCTTGTTGTAGACTTGCTGGTGGCGATGGGCTATGGTGGCTCCAGGGCAGACGCGGGGCGCGCTGTCGGTGGCAGCGGGGACGGCGGAATCGATGGCATTATCAAGGAAGACAAACTCGGCCTGGACGCGGTCTACATTCAGGCGAAGCGTTGGAAAGATGCGGTGGGAAGACCTATCGTGCAAGGTTTTGCAGGGAGCCTTCAAGGCGAAAAAGCAAGCAAAGGTGTACTCATCACGACGTCACGATTCTCGTCAGACGCAAGGGACTTCGCGCAGAAGCTCGATCGCAGGATCGTTCTGATTGACGGCGAAGAACTCGCGGAGTTGATGATCGACCACGGTGTGGGAGTCACCGATGTGGAGACCTACGTCGTGAAGGCCATCGATATGGACTACTTCGAGGGTGAACGGTGAATCAGCGACAAGAGTGGGCGACGCCGTCATCTCCTCTGATCCGCGTTGACCTGGGTGTCCGCTGGATGCTTGACTAGACACAACGTGGGGGTTTGAGAATGGACATGTTCATCAGGCCACGATACGGAGGGCCGCGTGCTCGCTTTCCCGTCTCTGACCTCGTCAATCACATCCGAAGCACGGGGCGAGACTATATCATCCAGGGGCAGCAGAAGTCTACGCTCGTGAAACATACGAAACCGCACTCGCTGGATGTGTGGCTTAGAAGACGATTCCCATCGCGACAGGATACCAAGCTGGCCGATAATCAGGTCGTGGACGCCCTGGTCGCCACCGGACTGTTTCAAGTCGTCAAGGGATTGCCGTGCCCTGACAGCGGAAGGCGGTGCAAGGGGCTGAGACTCGTGGGGCCGCGCGGGGGCGGTGTCTACCGAGGTCCTGAGGGAGGGGTGGAGCTGGAGTTGCTGAGCGTGCTGAACCAGCAGACCGTGGGTTTCGCAGGGTGGCGAGGGTGGAGTGTAGTGGAGGCGTGGGTGCATGAAGGTGAAGAAGGGTCCAAGACACGGCAAGATCATCGGCGACTTTGGCGAGAACCTGGTCTGCAACTGGCTATCGCGGTCCGGCTTCGAGGTGAGCATCGTTGACCACACGGGGATAGACATCGTCGCCTACAATCCAAGCACCTCTGAGCGACTGGGCATTACCGTCAAGTCAAGAACGAGGGATGAAGGAAGAGAAGAAGAGCCAGTACACGTGTTGGATCACCGCAAGCGCAAGGACGACCTCCAGAAGGTGAAAGATGCTTGTCAAGCCTTTTGTTGCTTGCCGTGGATAGCGGTGTATGTGGAAGCGGAGAGATCTGCTGACTTGTATCTCACGAGCCTGAAGAACTATGAGAGCAAGTATCGTGGCAAGGCAGGAAAAGCCATTGATGACTGGAAGATGCGAAAGAAGGACAGAGACCCCTACGACAAGGACCCCGACGTCAAGCACATACACGTGGAGTTTCAGGTAGGGGACTGGTGGGACTGACACAAGGCGCCGCCGGCATAACCTCCTCTCCGCTTCGCGCTGCCTTGCAGCCAGGGGGATCTTCTTCTCTGTGCGGGGTCGGCCATGGCAGATCGACGAGTAAAGTCGAGAGGGCGTTCTGCCTACTTGGGCGCACACTTTTCCGTGTCGTGTAGTCCCTGAGTTCTCTTCACCGATGCCTGCCGAGGTAAGCGTCCTTTGCGTTGGTACCCCTCGTCACCACGGCGTTGGAGGCGAGGGAACAGCCAGTCCGTTGGTGGTCGGGGTGACCTTATGGGAGCCAGGCGGATGGGAGGTTGAGAGTGGCGCACGGTGCTGCTGAGGGCGTCCTGGAGCGCGACGGGTCCTTCCGGTTCCGCATGCCGGCGGAGAACTTGGATGTGTTGCCGGGCGACTACGTGCAAATCATCTCGACCCAAGCTGGGGCCGCACAGTTTCTGGGGCAAGTGGAAGAGACGGCAGTAGAATTCGTTCTAGAAACAGACACAACTGTGTCAACCCAGACGGTGGCATCGCTGGGGGACAGAGGTCCCGACACGATCAGTACCCGGAAAAGCAGGATGGTGCCAAGAGGCCTGCGGGACGGCACGGGCCGCGTGTTGGCGGGGCTTCGCGAGGGTGACCACGGGCTGGCTGCTCTGGCCGACTTCGACCTCCATGGTCACACTGGGGGCATCTATCTGAGCGAAGCACCGGATGAAGCGGTGGACTCGTTCGTCGCGCAGGCCCTAGCCAAAGAAGGGCCGATACTGCGCGTGGGCGCCCTGCTCGGTGTCTCCAAACCTGTGGTCGCGAGACTGATTGCGGATGGCTTCAAGCGACCGACCGGGCTCTTTGGCCAGTCGGGGTCGGGGAAGTCCCATGCGCTTGGCATCATTGTTGAAGAACTGATCCTGCACACGATAGCGAAGGTCGTGATCCTCGATCCGAACGGCGATTTCGTGCGGTTCAGGGATCCGCTGAGAGGGTTGGATGAGGTCAACCGCCCGAGTAGCACGTGCACTGTGACTGCGAGTGAGCTTGCCGCGTACAGCGAGCTTCACAAACAGAAGGTGGACCATACCGTTGTCCTATCTGCCGATGAATCGGTACAGGGGAAGACACCAATCTCGGTTAGGCCAAGTGACCTTGACGTCCGTGAGGTGGCGGCTGTCCTGAGTTTGGATGCGGCCACGAATCCGGAGGAGTATAGCGTCCTGGGCTGGGTGTGGGGGGCGCTTGAGGAACCCAATGGCGAGAGATACACGCTTAAGGATCTCCGCGAGCAGCTTGAGCAGGTGGAGTTCAGGGCTAAGGGGGAGACCAAGTGGGCTGCTGCATTGTTGTTGAGAAGACTGGGCAACGCACGTCTGGAGCAGCTAAGCATCTGGGGTGCGGCCGACGACGTGCCGTTGGTGAGCTTGCTGAGGGATGAGGACGTTCAGGCGGTGGTGGTCGACTTGTCCACCCTCGACAATCTGGAGAAGGCGCTGGTGTCGTCACTGGTATTTCGGACGGTCTGGGATCTGCAGGGGGACCGGAGGCGTGAGGGAGTGGCCAAGTGCTCTGTGCTTGTCCTCGATGAGGCTCACTACATGTTTCCGAGGAACGTGATCCTCGCAGAGCAGGGGCTGACCGTCGACTGGGGCGCCAAGATCGCAGGCGAGGGGCGAAAGTATGGGGTCTACCTGGTCGCGGCGTCGCAGCTTCCCTCAAAGTTGCACGAATACGTGCTAACGCAGTTTGGCAACGTGATAGTGATGAAGATGTCAAGCCAGTCTGACATCAGCGCGGTGCAGGACTCGCTCAGCTTTATCCCCGGCACCCTCCTGGAGAGGGCCAAGTGGTTTGACCAAGGCGACGCGTTGGTGATCGGTGATATCGTGCCGGCGCCGTCCTGCCTTCTGCATTTTGAGGGCAGGAAGACTCACGAAGGGGGGAGAGACCTCAGGGTCGATTGGGG
>CAZIBA010000361.1:0-213 GCA_964536795.1 uncultured Planctomycetota bacterium
CATCAGGTCCATTTACCATCCCTTCGCTCTGGGCGCGGGGTTGTTGCTCTGTGGCCTGGCCGTCCTTGAGTTCGTGAGCCTGCTGGTGGGCCATCGGCGGGCCGACTGCTGTCCCCTGGGTCACGACAAGGAGCACGGTCACTCCGCCGGTCGGCTGGCGGCCATCGTCGTCATCGTCCCCCTGGCCATCAATGCCCTGGTCCCCTCCACGTG
>CAZIBA010000361.1:223-3647 GCA_964536795.1 uncultured Planctomycetota bacterium
ACCAGCGTGGACTACTCGGCCATGGCCGGTCAGTTGTCGGCGGAGTACGAGGGGGAGCTGGCCCGGGCTGAGGAGCTGGCCCAAGAGTATCCCGAGCTCACCATCGCCCAGATACTCACCTGGGCCTCCCAGGACCCGGAAGGGGTGACCGAGCGGAAACTGTCGGTCATCGGCTTCGTCTATCATCCCGCTGAGTTTCCCCCCGACAGTTTCGTGTTGGTGCGCTTCAAGATGTGGTGCTGCGCCGCCGACGCCTACCCGATGCAGTTGGCCATTCAGTGGCCCCAGGCCGCCCAGGTAGAGAAGGACCGCTGGGTGAGGGTGAGGGGTACGGTGACGTTCACCACCCAGGCCGGTGAGCGCCTGCCCGGGATGAAGGCCCACACCGTGGAATACATAAAGAGTCCGCGCAACCACTACATGTGAGGCGTAAGAGAGAGGAGTGACCTATGTCTCGGGAAGCGCGCGCACCGAGTCCTCAGCCCGTTTCCTGGCTGCGGAGGAACCTGCGGTACGTCGTCCGGGAGCTGTGCCGGCACCTGCCCTTCTCCGTCTTCAGTGTGGCCGCGGGCATCGTCCTGCTGGCCATTCTCACCTTCCTCGTTCAGGCCTCGGGAGGGAGCCTGGTCGGGGGCCCGGGCGGAGAGGTCGCTGCCCTGACCGGCGACCACCAGCACGAGCACGCCGTGGCCGCCACCCCGGCCCAGGGGCTCTTTCACGTCTTCCACCCGGTCCACCTGCTCTTCAGCGCCGTGGCCACCACGGCCATGTTCTGGCGCTACGAGCGTCGGCTCTGGAAAGCCGTCTTGACGGGCTTCATCGGCGCGGTGGTGGTCTGCAGTCTGAGCGACATATTCTTCCCCTACGTCGGGGGGCTGCTGTTAGGCGCCAAGATGGGCTTCCACGTCTGCATCATCGAGCACCCGGGCCTGGTGCTGCCCTTCGTCTTCGTTGGCATCGGCGTGGGGCTGCTGGCCGCCGACGCCGTCAAGGCCAGCACCTTCGTCTCCCACTCGGCCCACGTCTTCACCTCCAGCATGGCCTCCATCCTCTACCTGGTCACCTACGGGTTGGGGAACTGGACGGTGCACATCGGCGGTGTCTTCATCGTCGTGGTCGTAGCGGTGATGCTGCCCTGCTGCATCAGCGACATCATCTTCCCCCTCCTGGTGGTGAAGGGGGAGGGGACCGGACCCGTCCACGCTCACGAGCACTGACCGCCCGCCGGTTGCGCGGCTGGGTCAGTCCGCATAGCCCTCAGGGTGGCCCCGGTGCCAGCGCCAGGCCGTCTCCACGATGGTGGCAAGGTCGCTCGAGGTCCGCTTCCAACCCAGCTCCCGCTCGGCCCGCTGGGCACTGGCCACCAGCACGGCAGCGTCGCCCGCCCTCCGGGGACTGACCTCCACGGGGATGGTGTGGCCGGTCACCCGCCGGGCCACCTCGACGACTTCCTTCACGGAATGTCCCCGGGCGTTGCCCAGGTTGTATAGGCGACCCTCCTCGGGCTGCAGGCTCTCCAGGGCCAGGACGTGGGCCCGGGCCAGGTCGCTCACGTGGACGTAGTCGCGGACGCAGGTCCCGTCGGGTGTGGGGTAGTCGTCACCGAAGAGCTCGAGGGCCGGGCGCTTTCCCAGGGCCACGGCCAGGACGTTGGGGATGAGGTGGGTTTCGGGGTGGTGGTCCTCGCCCAACCGGCCCTGGGGGTCGGCGCCGGCGGCGTTGAAGTAGCGGAGGGCTGCGTAGCCCAGCCCGTGGGCCTGACGCCAGCTCTCCAGCGCCCCCTCCAGGGCCAACTTGGTCCGCCCGTAGGGGTTGACGGGCCGGGTGGGGTGGGCCTCGGTGATGGGCACCTCCTCGGGCTCTCCGTAGACGGCCGCGGTGGAGCTGAAGATGATTCTGGCCACGCCCGCCTCCCGCATCGCCCCCAGCATGGCCAGCGGCTTGACCAGGTTCGCCTGGTAGTAGCGGGCCGGGTCGCGCACCGACTCGCTCACCACGATGAGTGCGGCGAAGTGCATCAGGGCGTCGATGGCGTATTCCTGCAGAGCGCTGAGCACGACCTTGCGGTCACCCACGTCGCCCTCGACGAGGGGGGAGTCCAGGGCCGCCGACCGATGGCCGCCGGTGAGGTCGTCGTAGATGACGGGCTCGTGCCCCGCCTCGGCCAGGGCCGCCGCCACGTGGCTGCCCACGTAGCCCGCCCCACCCGTCAAGAGCACCCGCATCCGCAGCACCTCCTCTCTTCCCCCCGGTAGTAAAGCACGAGGGGGCGCTGGAGGCAAGGGTTTGGGGGTGCAGATTCCTCGGCGGTCCGGCTTGACCCGGGTGCGGAAAGGGGGGATAATGGAGGGAGTGGGACCCCGCCGGCAGCGGGGCCCGAGTGGCCCAAAGGGGCTGGAGGTCGGAGATGATACACTTTACCTGCGATATGTGTGGCAAGCCGCTGCTGACCGACGAGGACGTGCGCTACGTCGTCAAGATCGAGGTGTACGCCGCCTACGACCCCCTGGAGGTCACCGAGGACGAGCTGGACGAGGACCACCTGAACGACATGTCCGAGCTCATCGAGCAGATGGAGGGGATGGACCCGGACGAGCTCGAGGACCAGGTCTACAAGACCTTCCGCTACGACCTCTGTCCTGCCTGTCACCGGCGCTACCTGCACGACCCCCTCTTCCGCCAGCGCCACCTCCGACTGGACTACCATGACAACTGAACCCGGGGGCGCGCCCGTCCCCCGGCTCCTGCGACCGGCCGCCAAACGGGAGCGCACACCGTGGGAATGACCGTCACCGAGAAGATACTGGCCGCCCACGCGGGTCGTGAGTTCGTGCGCCCGGGTGAGTTCCTGTACGCACCCGTGGACCTGCTCCTGGGCAACGACATCACCGCCCCCATCGGTATCGAGGAGTTCCGCCGGGCCGGCTTCAAACGGGTCTTCGACCGCGAGCGCATCGTCCTGGTTCCCGACCACTTCGCCCCCAACAAGGACATCAAGTCGGCCGAGCAATGCAAGCTCATGCGTGAGTTCGCCCGCCAGCAGGAGCTCACCCACTACTACGAGGTGGGACGGATGGGCATCGAGCACGCCCTGCTCCCCGAACAGGGGCTGGTGCTCCCAGGCGACCTGGTCATCGGGGCCGACAGCCATACCTGCACCTACGGAGGCGTGGGTGCCTTCTCCACCGGCGTGGGCAGCACCGACTTCGCCGCTGTGATGGCCACGGGGAAGGTCTGGCTGCGGGTGCCCGAGTCGGTGAAGTTCATCTACTCCGGCAAGCTGGGCCGCTGGGTGGGGGGCAAAGACCTCATCCTGCACACCATCGGGCAAGTCGGCGTCTCCGGTGCGACCTACAAGGCGATGGATTTCGCCGGTGAGACGGTCGCTGCACTCCCCATGGACGGTCGGCTTACCATGTGCAAC
>CAZIBA010000362.1:0-3644 GCA_964536795.1 uncultured Planctomycetota bacterium
CTGCCCCAACCAGGCCACCGCGATGGTCGGCAGCCGGTCCATGTTGGCCAGGAACAGTCCCGGACGCAACTGCGACGCATAGTTCTCATCGGCGGCGGGCAGCCCGCCCTGGAATAGGAGCCAGGGCGCAACCAGCACCCAGCCGAGGGCCAGGACGGCCACCACCCCGAGCAGCCGTCGTCGGACGGAGCCCAGCCCCGCTTCGAACACCGTCAGCACGGTAAAGACCGCCAGGGCCGCCAGACCCTCGTTCTTGGTCCAGGCCGCGAGTCCCGTGAAGAGCGCGGCCAGGGCCAGCTCTCCCACCTCCCGCCCCTCCATCCAGCGCAGCCAGCTCGTCAGCGCACCCAGGAGCAGGCAGGCCAGGGGGATGTCGGCCAGGACGAAGGCGGCCCCGTAGCCGTCCGCCCGCAGAACAGGAAGCGTGGCCACCACAAAGGCAGCCCCCAGACCCACCCGCCGACCCCAGCGCTCCCGCCCTGCCCCGTAGACCAGGCCGACCAGGGCGGCGTAGAAGCCCACGAAAAGCAGCGCGACCGTGCTGTCGTCGTAGCAGCCGCGCACGAAGTGCACCCAGTCCTGAGCCAGGGGCACGAGCAGCGGGTAGCGTGGGTGGGGGTGCTCTCGGAGTGGGTCTGCGATGGCGGGGCTGCGCACCGTGCCGTCAAAGAAGATGGCCTTCGCCGAATAGCCCCAGAAGCCCATGGCATCCATGGCGCTCAGGGGGATGGTGACGGCGTAGCAGGCCTGGGCCATGAACAGTAGCACCACGACCACCACCAGCAGCACCGCGATCCACGACCAGGCCTGGGGTGCGCTCTTATCCGCTTGGCTCGGTCGCCCGCGCGCTCGGAGCAGAGCCAGGGCCAGCGCCGCGACTCCCGCTCCAGCTACGACCAGGCAAAGGCCCCGGCCCAGGGGCACCCCCAACCAGCTCAGCAGGAAGAGCGCCAGGGTGACCAGGCCGATGCCCAGTCCATAGCCAAGAGCCAGGGTCTCGGCCGAGACAAGCCGACGGCGCGGACGAACGAACTTGACCACCGCCAACCCCGGGGGAAGTACCAGCAGAAGGGCCACTACCGTCCCCACCAACGCTTCAGCCCTCCTCCACGGGGCTCTTCCCGTCCCACTCCAGCTTGTGGCCGGGCGGGACTTGCCCGACTCGACTGAGCTCGTCGCCGGCCGCCCGGCTCCTCCCCTCCACCCGCGGTCCGAGGACACCGTCTGGGCCACCCGCCGGCCGGCGGGTCGAGGGTGGTCGAGCTGGAACGGGAAGGACTTCCGAGTCAATGATGTGGTAACGTCCGGCCGTGGTCCGGGTGTAGTAGAGCACCCAGGAGACCTCCAACTCCTCGAGGAGGTCGCGCTCACCGAGGAGGATGCGCGCCCTCAGCTCCGCAACCGGAGGCACGGGTCCGTGGTAGGTGTAAAGGGCGCGAGGGAGGAGCAGATAGCGCGCCCGCCACGGGGATTCGTTGGTCACCAGGAGCACACGGGCGTCCGCGGGGATTCGCCGGGCTGCGTCCTCCAGAAACGGTGCCAGGTCACCCAGCATGGCCTCTCTGGTCTGGGCCGGGCTCTGTCCTCTGAAAGCAGCGCCCCGGTTCACCCAGGCCACCATCTCCAGCACGAACTGCACCGCGGCGAACGCCAGGGCCACGGTGACGAGCCCCAGGTAGAGCCGACGCCATCGGCTACCCGCCGGCCGGGGGACCGGGCCGTCGCCAGCGCGTCCGTCTGCCTTCCTGACACGTTCGCTCACTGGGTGCTCCAGGGCGCTTGAGCACGTGCTTCTGCGTGGCCAGGGGCTGTGCCGGTCGGCCTCAAGGAGCCACGAGTTCCAGCCGGGGGTTGGGATTGTGGGAGCGGCCCACCTTGGCCCCCGGCTTGCCCTCTACCAGAACCACGTCGGCCGTGAACTCGGCGTGGCGACTGAAGAACCAGGAGCCGATGCCCACGGCGTCGAAGGGCACCCCCTCGGCCACGAACCGACCAAGGCGCTCGGCGTTGAAACCGCCACTCACCACGATCTTCACCCAGTCGAAGCCGGCCTCGTCCAGGGCCTCACGGACGTGCCTGACCAGCGGGGCCGAGACGCCCCGGTTCTCCGGGGTACGTTCCGCGGCTGTGAGCGATTCGTCCCAGAGGTCGGCGGCCGTGTCCAGCCGCACGCCCCAGAGCCGACGGCCCAGCCTCCGGGCCACGGCCAGCGCCGTCTGCGGGCAGTTGTTCCGGAAGTCCACCAGGGCTATGCGGTCCACGCTCCCGTCCACCCGCCGGTCGAAGGCGGCCGAGGCCGCGGACGTGTCACCGTCGTAGGCGGCGATGAGCCCGTGGGGGATGGTGCCCAGCCCGGGCCGGTGGAGCCATTCGCCACCGGCGTCGCTGGAGAGGCCGGCCGCCCCTCCTACCAGGGCAGCGTAGCCGTCGGCCTGCTGGGTGAGGTAGTGGCCGAAACGGGCGGAGAAGAAGAGCACGCTCCTGCCGGCCGCGGCCTCC
Source organism: uncultured Planctomycetota bacterium (assembly GCA_964536795.1). Classification (GTDB taxonomy): domain Bacteria; phylum Planctomycetota; class DG-23; order CBDVDV01; family CBDVDV01; genus CAZIBA01. The sequence goes on from CAZIBA010000362.1 coordinate 2,500, forward strand.
ACGGCCTCGCGGACCAGGGTGGCCACGCTCGTCCCCCGGGCCAGGACACCCAGGTAGACCGTCTCCAGGTGGGCGAAGGAGGCGTAGTCGCCCTCGATGGTGAGCACCGTCTCCCCGGCGCTGATGCGGTCGCCGTCAGCGAGGGCGCGGAGCTCCATCGGGGCCCCCGGCGGCTGGGAGCAGAGACGGAGGATGGCGATGGCCTCGTCCATCCCACAGAGGATGCCCGCCTGCTTGCCGAAGACCTGCACGAGCACCCGCCGGTGGTGCTCCTCGGCCGCCAGCACCTCACGGGTGCGGACGAAGTATTTGTCGGAGTAGCGTCCCGCGCGGATGTCATGGACCGGGAGGTGGAAGACCTCTGGGGCCAGCCGGGACCGCCGTGGACGGACGGCGTCCCGCTCTGTCTCTTTGTCCATCTCCGTCGTCCCCAGGCGTGCCCCCTGAGCATCTCCTGCCATCGGCGGTGCCTTCACACCAGGGTGGGGCTCCGCTTCTGGACCGTGGTGTGTCGGCGCCAGTGCTCGTCGTCGGTCTCGGGGAAGTCCGTGCGCAGGTGGACCCCACGACTTTCCTGGCGCTCGCGGGCGCAGTGGGTGATGAGCTTGGCCACGGTGAGCATGTCCTGCACTTGCCAACCCACGGGACTGACGAACTCCGTGTCCAGCACGTAGCTGGTCCAGAAGTCGATGCGCCCCTCGGCATCGGCCAGGGAGTCCTCCTGCCGTTCGATGCCCACCCGCCTCCAGGTCAGGCTCTTGAGTGAGTTGACCACGTCGCGCAGGTCGATCCGGTCCTCGCCGGGGGCCTCCAGGGCGCTCCTGAGGTGGAGTGGCACCTGGGCCCGACGTCGGCGCCCGCTGGCCCAGGCGCCGGCCGCTTCGCCCGTCCTTCCGCCCAGGACCAGGGCCTCCAGAAGCGAGTTGCTGCCCAGGCGGTTGGCCCCGTGGAGGCCGGCGGAAGCCACCTCACCGACGGCGTAGAGTCCCTCCAGCGTGGTCTGGCCCCGGTCGTCGGTGGTGACACCCCCGATGAGGTAGTGGGCGCTGGGACGGACGGGGATGAGGTCACTGGTGATGTCGATGTCGAAGTTGGCGCAGAGGTGGGCGATGCCGGGGAAGCGCTGGCGCAGGTGCTGGGCAGGC
>CAZIBA010000363.1:0-3641 GCA_964536795.1 uncultured Planctomycetota bacterium
GGAGAAGGCCAACGGCAAGACCGGGGTCGCTTCCGTCCGCGTCCCGGAGACAATCGTCACCGTCAGCAGAGCAGGGGAGCCCGTCGCTGGGAAGTACGTTTTCCTGCTTCCCGCGGAGGGGCAGTCCACCAATCCCGTCGGTGTGCTGACTGACCCGGAGGGCCGGGCCTGGTTCGTGCTGGAGGAGCCGGGGAAATACCGCGTCAGTTGCGGGGCCGCGGAGACGACCTTCGAGGCCTCGAACCAAGCCCTGAAGCTTGAGCCGGGCTACGACTACATCCAGTGGGTCAGCCTGGGCGACTGACAGAGCCACGTCGCAGACAAGGGGCTTCAGCCCCTTGCGTGGAGACCGGTCGTCGGGGTGGGACCGAGGAGCGGGAATGCCCCCCAATATAGTCATGTTCCTTGCCGATCAGCTTCGCCGAGACGCCCTGGGCTGCTACGGCAACACCGTCTGCCGAACGCCCCACCTGGACCGACTGGCCGAGCAGGGCACCCGTTCGACACGCTCAGGGTGTGGTGAGCAATTGACCTTGTCGAACCACACGTTCAGTCGCATCCTCGAGGGAGCAGGCTACGTGCTGGACTACGTCGGCAAATGGCACGTCCATCAGGAAATGAAGGCCCGACTCATCGGCTGGAACGATGCCACCGCGGACATGTTCCAGTGGTCGTGGGTCCGGTGGAACTTCCCGGAGCCGGTGCTGCCGGGAGAGGAGACGCCGGCGACCGTGCCACTGACTTCTGGGAAGACGGGGAAGAGAGATGAAGGGTGACGGTGACGTTGTTCTCGTGGGCGGCGTGGGTACGGGACGGATCTTCCAGTGGGCTCACCTGAGGGTGTACCCGCAACTGCTGGCCAAGGCCAGACTGGTGGGGTTCTGTGACGTCGACGGGTCCCGGGCGCGCGAAGCCTGCGACAAGTACACCCGTATGTTAGAGGAGTGCGTGGCTGAGCATCCGGAGCAGGCGGAAGCGGCCAAGGCGAACATCTCGCGTCTTCGATGCTACCCGACGCTGGAGGAGATGCTGGAAGACGTGGACCTCGTGGACGTGTGCACCCACGCGCGCGACCGGATGGACATCGCCATCGCGGCCCTGGAGAAGGGCGTCCATTCCATGGTCGAGAAGCCCATGGCCCGCACCTGGATCGAGGCCGACCGAGCCGTCCGCGCCTTTGCCGCCCGGCCCGACGTCTACTGCCAACTCAACGACGACAACGTCTTCGACCCCAGGTACCGGACTCTGCACGACCTCGTGGCACAAGGGGTCATCGGTGCCGTTCAGAGCATCTGGCTCAGCCGGGGGTCTCGGCTTGATTCGAAGACTGTGCTGAAGAGCCAGGCCAGCGCCACCGACAACGGGGGTGGCTGTCTGATGGACTATGGCTCCCACGGTCTGGCCGGGTCGTGGTACGTGCTGGGCATGCACCTCAGGCCCGTGAAGGTGGAGGCCGTGAGCATCGGTGTTCTCTTCCGCAACCGGGTTCTGGAGGGTGAGCCGGTCGTGGTGGAGGTGGATGACAACGCCCAGGTCAAGGTGCTGATGGAGGACCCCGGAACCGGCTCGTGGACCACGATTTTCCTGGAGGCATCCTGGACCGGTGGCCACATCGGCCCCCCGGACATGAGGACGGGCGAGGGGGGTGGAGGCTTCCTCCGTATCGAAGGCGATGAGGGGGCTATCAACGGTTCGGCCAGAGGTCAGCTGACGGTCGCCCGGTGGGACGGTGGCGAGACCGTGTATCCGCTGCGGGAGTATCCGGGGGAGACCATCTCCTTCCTCCATGAGATCGAGAACTTCATCGACTGTGTCCGGGCGGGTACACCCCCGGACGTGGACGTGAACTTCGGCGCCGAGATCATCGCCATCTGTGGGGCCGCCTACCTCTCGGCCATCCGCAAGCGTGCCGTCACACTGGACGAGTTCAAGGAGTTCAGCCGAGGATACGTCGAGAAGCACGGGGACAACGAGGAGGCCGAAGAGGCACTTCTGGCCGACCTGCTGGCACCGTATAGGACGGAGGGATAGCATGAAAGTCAGCCTCTACAGCATCACCCTGAGCGGCGGCTACTACGGGGGCCCGCACGTTCCCCTGCTGGAGATGCTCCCCAAGGCCAAGGAGTGGGGCTACGACGGCATCGAGCTCGAAGGCAAGCGCCCCCACGGCTGTCCCCTCGACCTGGACGACAAGGCTCGGGCGGACATCCGCAGGGCCGCCGATGACAACGGGCTGGAGATATCCTGCGTCGCCGCCTACAACGACTACTCCAGCCCCATCGACGAACACCGCCAGAACGAGCTCCTGATGACCCGCGAGCAGATCCGTCTTGCTGCCGACATCGGGGCCCCGTACGTGCGTGTCTTCTCGGCGTGGTCCGGGGTGAGCCGACGGGACGGTGCCATCACTTACGACGTGGCCCGGGCCAACTTCCCGGACCGCTTCCCGGGGACCACGGCCTTGGAGCAGTGGTGCTTCGTGCGCGACTGTCTGGCCGAAGCCGCGCAGATGGCCGAAGACCACGGCGTCATTCTCGCGCTCCAGAACCACGCCCCCATCATCAACCACTACCAGGACATGCTCGACTTCATCGCCGAGGTCGGTTCGCCCGCGCTCAAGGCCTGCCTCGACGCCCCGCTCCTCGATCAGCACACCGAGGACTACTACCGCGCAGCCCTGGAGGCGACGGGGGAGCTGATGGTGCATTCCCACTTCGGCGGCCGATTCGAACGGAAGGCCGACGGAACGGTGACCCCGCTCCGCGACCCCCGCAGCCGGGGCGGCTCGGACATGAAGCTCTTTGCCGGGTTGGCCAAGGCGATCGTGGGCTACCAGGGTCACTTCGGCTACGAGCTCTGTAGCCCGGTGCTCATCGACCATCGGCACGCGGGCCTCGACTACGCCCTGCTTCAAGCTGAGCTGGCCGGTCAGTACATGAGGCGGATTATCGACTCGTTGTGAGCGCCCGTCCGCGCCGGGGGGGCCATCGTAAGGTTCGGCTTTGTGGTGGGAGCATTACCGATGAGCGTCTGTGAGTTTGCCGTCGATTGTGTGAAGCGCGTGGGAGACGTCCCCGCGCTGTCCCAGGCCGTCATGGGCAACATGGCCTACAACCTGCTCCGCACGGGGGTGAGGCTTCAGAGGACCCTTGAGGAGGCTTGCGAGCGGCCCTTGCTCCGCCGGATAATGTGTCCCTTCAGCACCGGCATCGGCATCGACAAGGGCACTGGCGTCTACCGGGAAAGCGCCGACGGAACCCCGCTCTACGACTTCACCATTCTGGATCAGATCCTCGAACCCATGGTCAACCCGCACACCCTGAGCGGAGTCGAAGGGTGCGTCCCCTTCTTAGGCATAGGCTTCATGCCCGACGACCTGAGTGCGGCGACGGTGCTCTACGGTGAGGAGGGGGAGGGCGCGAAAGACCTCCCTCCCGAGGCGAAGGTCCAGGCCGTCCGGGCCCGACTCCCCGAGCCCTGGATGCGTGTTGACCGCTTCCCCCCGAAGGATTACCAGCGCTGGTACGATCTCGTCCAGGCCACCGTCCGCCACGCGGTCGATCGATACGGCGAAAGCGAGGTCTCACGGTGGCACTTCGACTTCTGGAACGAGCCCGACCTCCGCTTCTACTGGCAGGGGA
>CAZIBA010000364.1:0-3636 GCA_964536795.1 uncultured Planctomycetota bacterium
GGCCTCCCGTTCCAGTTGGGCCCGCTCCTCCGGGGTGGCCGCTCGGTCGCCCAGGAGGGTGGTTACCGGGTCGCCGGGCGCTGCGTGCATGAGCAGGAAGGTAATGACCAGCACGGCCAGGACCGTGGGCACGGCCACCAGCAGACGCCTGAGCACGTACGCCCACATCCCACTCCTCCTCCCGGAGCAGTCGGTCAGGTCCGCCTGTGCCCCCCTCTCCGACCCGCGCTCAGAGGACGTGGGTGGAGCCCGAGGCCAGCTTCCCCTCGATCTCCTTGCGCAGGTCCTCGTATCCGGAGCGACCCATCAGCGCACAGGTGGCCTGCTTGCCAGCCTCCACGCCGGGCTGGTCGAAGGGGTTGACCCGGTAGAGCTTGCCGCTGAAGGCCGTGGCCAGTTCGAAGAGCAGAATGAGCTGGCCTACGGCGTGGGGGTCGAGCCGGGGCACGGTGAGGGTGCAGTTGGGCCGCTGCTCTTCGGCCAGCACCAGGGCGGTGGCCCGGCGCTCGGCGTTGAGGAGCTCTCCCAGCGAGTGGCCGGTCAGGTAGCGGACGGCGTCGGCTTCGGGAAAGGCCTGGGGAATGGTCAGGTCGCGCCCGGGCTCCTCGACGGCCAGGAAGGTGAAGACCTTGTCTTCCGGGCCCTCGACGTAGAGCTGGAGCTGGGAGTGCTGGTCGGTAGCACCCAAGGCCTTGATGGGCGTCGGGCCGACGACCACCCGCTCCCCGGACAGGCTGAAGCGCTTGCCCAGACTCTCCGCCCAGAGCTGACAGAACCAGTCGGCGAAGTCGGCCAGGGCGTCGGCGTAGGGCATCATCACGTGAAGGCGCTTGGCCTTGCCGTAGAGGATATGGTGGAGGACGGCGTAGAGGTAGGCCGGGTTCTGGAGGAGGGCGGGCTCGGCGCAGCGCCGGTCCATGGCTTGAGCCCCGGCCAGCAGCTCCTCGACGTCCGTGCCCGTCACCGCCGCCGACAGCAAGCCCACGGCCGACAGTACCGAGTACCGCCCACCCACGCCGGGGGGGACGGGGAAGCTGCGGAAGCCCCGCTCCCGAGCCAGGGCCCGCAACGGCCCCCTCTTCGGATCGGTCGTCACGACCACCTGCTCGCTGAAGCCCTCGCCCATGCGCTTCTTCAGCTCGTAGGCCACCACCAGGGACTGGGCCATGGTCTCGGCCGTGGTCCCGCTCTTGGTGATGACGTTGAAGACGGTCTCTTCGACGTCGATGAGGTCGAGCAGGGCAGCCAGCCTGGTCGGGTCCACGTTGTCCAGGACGAAGAAACGGGGTCCACCCCGCCTCTGGCGAGGGAGCAGGTTGTAGTAGGGAGGATGGAGAGCGCTGTGAAGCATGATGTTCCCGAGGGCGCTGCCGCCGATGCCGATGACCACGAAGTTCTCACAGCGCTCCCGGAGTTCTCCGGCGGCCGACAGCACCGCGTGCATCTGGGCGGTGTCGTAGGGCAGCTTGAGGAAGTTCAGTTTGCCGACCCGGCGCTCCTCCTGGAGCTCCTCGTGGTAGCGGTAGGAATGCTGGGCCAGCTCGTCTAAGTCCAGGAAGGTGACCCCGTCTTCCGAACCGACCACCTCCTCCAGCATGTTGGTGTAGTCGAGGGTCACGGGCCTCATCGTCCCCTCCTCGTTTCCTCCAGGTAGATGGGATGTTCCAGACGGGCCCCGGGTGCCAGCGCCTGGGCCAGCTCCTGGGCCGACAGGGCCACCAGCGGGCTCACCTCCACGGGCTCGGTCGGCTCTCCTTCGGGGGTCCGCTCGACGGGGACCCCGGCCGCCTCCAGCCAGTCGGCGTACCGGCGAGCCAAGGCGGCCCGGGCGGCCGCCGGGGAGTCAGGCCCCGTGGGCTCCTTGACCGGCGAGAACTCCCCCCGGGTCGTCTCCACCACCAGGGCCCGTTCGGCCCAGCCAAGAACGTCGAAGACGAACATCTCGAACTTGTGGGCGTTGGGCTCTTCCGGCGTGACCACTTGCCCGGCATCGTTCAGGTAGGCCACCTTCTTGTGCGCCCGGTGGAAGGGCAGGCGCACCCCCTCGTCGATGAGGCCCTCGAAGAAGTCCCGGCTGAAGACGTGAATGGCGATGCTGCCCAGACGGAAGCGCAGCCGACCCTCCCCGTCGCGCCCCTCCTGAAGCTCCCGAGGCATGTCGCTGTACTCCACCACCCGCAGCCGACCCCGTCGGTCCAGCGCGAAGAGTCCCAGGCCCTCCCCGGCGTCGCGCTTGACCAAGGCCTTGCTTGAGGCCTGAGCCCCACGGTCCAGGTGCAGCCCCAGGAACAGCGCCTCGGCGATGCCGGCCAGGGCGTTGTCCACCTGGTGGTAGTATATCAGCTCTACCCCCAGGCGACCCATCTCACTCAAGGCCCCCGACCGGCTCAGGGCGTAGAGGCAGCCCCCGTGACCGTCCGGGCTCTCGGCCACGTGGTCGGGCGCATCGAGCAGGAGCTTCCCCCGTTCGTCCACCACGGGCATCCGGCCCTGGCGGAAAACGTGCACGGCCTCTCCCGGAAGACCGAAGAACCCCTTTCCCCACAAATAGTCCCGGGTGGCCTGGTCGTTGGCCCCGCTGGTCATGACGAACCAGTGGAGCTGGCGACCGTGCTTCCGGCTCAGCGCCAGGATGGTCTCAGCCTGGAGCTGGAAGAGGCTCTTGCCGCTCACCGGCCCCACCGCCACCTGTCCCTTCACCGGCCCAGCACCCAGCCGGGTGCCCAGACCGCCGGCCACCGTCAGCACCGCCACCCGACCCTCGGCCAGGGCCGCTTCCCCCAGAGCCACCAGGCGCTGCCGCTCGGAACCGGTCAATCCCGCCGGTGAGACCGCGGGAGCCGGCCCGAGAGCCTGGAGGTCCTCGGCCTCGGGCTGCCCGCGGAGGAGGCTGTCCACCAACTCCCCGACCAGGCCCACGTCCATGTCCCGGAGCTGCTCCAGCAGTCGGCGTCGGCCTCCCCTGGGGAGCTGGTCCCACCAGCGCAGCACGTGCTCCTGGCCGTACCGTTGGAGGAGCCTGACTGCCCGGGCCTTGGTCAGGGGCTCGTCGTCGGCCCTGGCCGGCCCGGGATTGGAGGTGCGGGCGTCGTCCGTCGGAGGCACCTGCGAAGGCGGGCTCATCGTGCCAGGCTATCTCCGCGGCCAACCGAATCGTCCGGGGACGGGCTGGCAGGGCCGGGCAGGTTGAGCTCCAGACCCTCGTGAGCGGCCAGCAGTTCACAGGGCCAGTCGGGCAGCCGTGAGTTGCGGGCCCGCAGGGCCTCGTGGAATATCTCGTCCACCGTCTCGTCGGAGTACTTGGGGTCGTAGTGGAAGAGGGCCAGCCGCCTGATGGGCACCCCCCCCAGGAGGTCGATGAACTCGAAGATCGTGCTGTGACCCCAGTCGGCCTTGTTGGTGGCCTCGTCACGATCGAACTGGGTGTCGGCGATGACCAGGTCGACCCCCCGACAGAACTCCCTGGTGGCCTTGAGCATCTCCGGCTCCGCAGCCCGAAGCTCGGTGTCCGTCAGGTAGACCACACTGGCTCCACCACCCTCGACCCGGTAGCCGGCCGCCCCGTTGGGGTGGACCAGCTTGAGCGAGCGCACCTGGAAGGCGCCCAACTGGACCGTCTCCCCCTCGGCCAACTGG
>CAZIBA010000365.1:0-3627 GCA_964536795.1 uncultured Planctomycetota bacterium
AGCGGCGTGCTCGCGATCGTACTCATCTTTCCCACCTTGGAGCACCCGTGACCAGTGATAGTCACTGCTGTAATACAGCGTCAGGAAACAAAGCACCGCCCACACCGTGCCGACGATGGCCGAACCGAGCTTGCGCGGCCGAGCAAAAGCAAGAAGCGCAAGATTCGCTGCGCCGGCGAGGCCGAAGACAATCCCGCCAATGATGGCCTCGGTCTCCTCTGAGGAGAACAGCCCACCGCTGGTAGGACTCAACATAGAGTAAGCGATTAAGAGAATCAATAGCCCCCAGTTAAAGCAGGAGACCCGAGAGCGCCATCCTACTGGCAGGAAACGAGCCATTGTCTGCCTTTCACGCTGGGCGATCGGTCCCGAGCCAGGCAAGTTCTTCGCAGTGCTCAGGACGCTGCGCCGTCAGGGGGTCTTGTCTCAAACCCCGGAGCATTATAGCTCGAGCGCTCGACGGTGCCAGCAAACCCAGACACATGCTTGCGCGCCACTAACGAGAGCCTGTTCTCCTATTCCCTCGTCGCTCCGAAGAAACCGCTGGCCTGGTGGAGTCTGGAGATGATGTTGACCGAGAAGGGGCAACGGGGGGTGCAGTCCCCGCATTCGATGCATTGGGAGGGTTTGGTGGGGAGGGCGTCGTAGGCTGAGCGGAGGGCGTCGGTGAGGCTGAGCCTGGCGGTGTCGAGCAGGCGGATGGTCTCGCCGATGTCGATACCCACGGGGCAGGGCAGGCAGTGGTTGCAGTAGACGCAGGTGCCCTCCTCGACCGCCCGGAAGTCGGGCAGGACGGAGGAGAAGTCCTTCTCCTCATCGCTCGAATCCAGATAAGCCAGCGTCGCGCGCAGTTCGTCGAGGTCCTTCACGCCCGGGACCAGCGTGGAGACGCCGGGTTGGCTGAGCGCGTAGCTCAGGCACTGGACGGGCGTGAGGGTGCGGGAGTCCTTGCCGCTGAGCAGCCCGCCACCGGCAAAGGGCTTCATCCCCACCAGGCCCACCCCTCGCTTCGCGCACTCCTGGTAGAGCTCCTTCCGACCGGGCGTGGCGTCACCCTGCAGGTTGATGGGGTGCATGAGCACGTCGATGCTGCCACTCCGGACGGCCTTGCCCGAGACGGGAGGCCGATGACCGCTCAGGCCGATGAAGCGGGCCTTCCCCTCCCGCTGAAGTCGCTGGGCCAGCTCAAGGATGCCTCCCGGGCCCACGACCTGTTTGTAGTCGTCCTCGGCGTCGCAGTTCTGGAGAAAGACCACGTCCACGTAGTCGACATCAAGGCGGGTGAGGAGTTGGTGGAAGAGCTCTTCGCACTCGGCCACGTCTCGGGTCCTCCGGTACTGGCCGTCGGTCTCTCCCGAGCTCAGGTGTCCGGTGATGAGGACCTGGTCCCTTTTAGTCTTGAAGGCAGCGCCGAAGTTACTCTGGTAGTGCTCGTAGGCGAAGAGGACGTCGAAGTAGTTGACGCCCCGATCGATGGCCTCGTGAACCATCGAGACGACCGTCTCCCGGGGCACCTCGACCAGGTACTCGGTGCCCAGCCCGATGACGCCCACCTCCAGGCCGGTCTTCCCCAGCGTGCGAGTTCTCACGATCCTCTCACTATGTTGGGCGCGGAAAAGCTGGGCATCGCGTGTCTCACGGCCGGACAAGACCGGCCGTGGCACACCTGCACGTCTGCTTTCTCGCTGTGTTCCACGTGGAACAGCGCTTCTCTACCCTCACCCCGACCCTCTCCCAGAGGGAGAGGGGGAACTTCAGGACACCGTGTCGTGGACGCCCAGCCCCCGACCCTCTCCCAGACGGAGAGGGGAACTGAGCACAGTAGCCCGCGTGGATGTCCCACCCCCGACCCTCTCCCAGAGGGAGAGGGGGCTGCCATTTCCTTGTCTCGGCGGCGACCAGTACCGCGACCCTCTCCCGAGGGGAGAGGGGACTATAGTGAGCGCTGCCTCCCAAGGGGATAGGAGATCGGCGGGAGAGACCGCCCGGTCTGTCCCTCCCGCTCCCGCCTCTTCGGCAGGCACGGCCGGCCAAGACCGGCCGTGGCACACCTGCTGGGCGAGGCCGGCCGTGGCACACCTGCCGGTGGGTGCCGTGGCACGTCTCCCCGGAGCAGTTCGAGCCCCGCTCCTCCGTCTGCACCACCAGTCGGGGTAGGCTCAGCGGAACAGTCGCTGCGAGTCCTTGGCCTCCATCTGGGCGACCAGTTGACGGAAACGGCCCAGGCGTCGGCGGAAGACCTGGACGTCGCTCATGAAGGTGATGCGGATCATGTTGTTGTTGAGTTCGATGCCCGCAGTGGCGAAGGCGGCCTTGACCCGGTTGGTGAACTCGGTGTTGGCCACCCAGTCCTGGTTGGGGAGGGTGCGGATGACGTAGCGGAGGAAGACGTCTCCCTCACCCTCGTTACCCACTTCGACGAACTCGGGCACCTTGATGACCACCTCCAGCTCCTCGTCGAACTTGGGGGCCAGCTCGTCCAGGAGCTGACGGGCCTTGGCCACGTCCTCGTTCCGGGCCAGGAAGACGTCCACGCGGGCTTCGGCGTAGCCCTTGGGGAATCGGCGGACGGTGGTGATGCGGCCGTTGGGGACGATGCGCACTTCACCACTGATCTCACGGATGCGGGTGTTCCGGATGCCCACCTCCTCGACGAAGCCCACGGCCCCACCCGCGTCCACGAAGTCGCCCACCACCAACTGACCCTCCAGGAGCAGGAAGATGCCCGTCACCAGGTCGCGGACCAGGTTCTGTGAGCCGAAACCCACACCCACGGCCAGCATACCGGTGACCGCGGCCACCACCGGGGTCGTGTTCACCTCCAGCTTTTTCAGCACGAAGAGGAAGCCGGCGAAGTAGATGACGTAGGTGAAGGCGCTCTTGATGAGTCGGCTGACGGTGTCCATTCTGCGAACGTCCAGGTTGAGCTGCTGGAGTCGGCTAGAGATGACGCCGGTGAGGTTGAAGGCCACGCGCACCAGCAGCGAGGCCATCTTGCAGACCACCACGGTGAAGAGTATCCAGCCCAGTGCGGGCACCAGTCTCTTGCTGAGGAGCTTGGCCTGTCGGCGGGCGTTGTCGTACTGGCTCTGCAGGTATCCGACCAGCCTGGTCCAGGAGCCCGCCCCCAGCATCTGGGCCCGCTTGTCCTGGGTCTCGGCGAGCTTCTTGGCCGCCTGCATCGATTCCCTCAAGGCAGCGTCGCGCTCCTCCAGGACCGTCTGCAGGTCCTGGAGCACGCTCATGGTCTGCCCGGCCAGGGCCATCTCGGCCTCGACCTGGGGGTCGTCGGGCGCTTCGGCTATCTTGGCCTGGAGTTCAGCCATCGACTTCTCGACCCGGCCGATGCGCTCCTCACCCGCTGCCAGTTGCAGACCCACCTGGTCCTGCCTGGCCTGGACTCCTTCGACCTGACTGGCCGCTTCCTCAGCGGCCCGACGGGCCTGTTCGGCGCGTTCGACCCGCTGACGTCTGCTGAGCTGGGTGGAGTCCAGGCTCTTCTTGTCCTCCAGAAGCCGCTGGTCGGCCTCCTCGGCCTGGACGTCTTTCTGACGGGCTTCGGCGGTCTCAGTGGCCAGGGCCTGGCGGGCCTCGGCGAGCTCCTGTTGGAGCGTGATGATGTCAACC
>CAZIBA010000366.1:0-3619 GCA_964536795.1 uncultured Planctomycetota bacterium
CTCAGAAGTGGCAGGCCGTGGGCAACGAGCTCTCAGAGTACGCTCGGCGAAACGCGATTGATCGCAGTTTCAGAATCTACCCGGGCGATTTCCTGAAACAGGAGTTTGACGAGACCCCGTTCGACGTAGTTACCATGTGGGAAGTCCTCGAGCACCTGTGCGACCCCCTGCAAGCATGCCGAAAGGTGGCGTCGCTGCTTCGACCCGGGGGACTTCTTGCTCTTACCACCGTGGACGTGACCAGTCTGCCAGCGCGGGTAATGGGTCGTCGCTGGAGGGAGTTTGTTCCTCCCCACCTCTACTACTTCTCACTCAGAAGCCTGCGTCGGCTGCTGGCACGTGCCTCATTCCGTGTGCGCGCCTGGCACCGCCACATGAAGTGGGTCGCCCTCGAGCAAGCCTGGCTCGTCGCCGGCATGGCACTTCGGCGGTATGGCGTCCCCCTTCCCCGACACTGGCCGTTCGGCAGAACTGCCCGCAGGCGAGGGATTCCAGTGCCCGTATGCGACGGGCTCTTCGTCCTCGCTCAGCGCAAGCCCCACGAGGGGTCCAGGCCTCCCACCGGCTGAGAACCAGGAGATGCTCCTGCGGGAGTGGGCGAGACCACGTGAAGGGCCCTCTCGTTCATGTTCTCCTGTGTCGGAAGTCGTGGAGGTGTGCATCTTCCTCGATGACGCGTCCTACCTCCCGTTGGTCTTAGCCTCGGCTCTGGGCGACGTGGGACAGGTGAGGAGGGCTGGCAAAGTGCTCTTGCAGCCTGGAGGAGGAGCTTGCCGGGGGCGCCCAGCAGGCTCGGCGGAAGTTGCTGCGAGTCTCTACAAGAGGACCCGGAGGATTCGACGCTTGGGGCTGCGCCCCCGACACCTCCCACAATGATACGAAATCTGGAGACGCAAACCCACACAACTCTTGGCAATCGATTCGTCGAGCCGCCGAGTTTCAGAAGAGCCAAGTACAGAAGCGGAGAGTCGTGCGTTGTGCAAGACCTCCCGGAGGGAATGTCTGAAGCCTACCATATCCCTTCGGTGAAGTCACCCGTCGGCTCCCGACAATGCGCAAGTCCTTGTGAGGGAACAACTTACAGCAATGGTGGAGGCGGGGGGAATCGAACCCCCGTCACCCCGTTTTCGTAAGTCCTTTCAGACCCGAGAGATACGACCGAAGCCCTTTCAGGAAAAGAGGTTAGCGAGTCTCAGAGTTTATCAGGATTCATCACGATTTAGCAGAGTTTAGCCCCTGAAGTACTCCCGTATTGCGCCCGCGACCCACGCCCGAGAACCCCTCGTCAAACAGGCTCCAGAAGTCCTGTAGGATCTACTGCCTGGGCCTTGTGGGGTCAAGAGCCTTGGCACCGACGAGGGTGCTCCGAAACGACCGGCGCGCTTCCCGTCTCCTGGGGGGTGCCGAAATCCGGACATCCGACTACTCGGCCGGCTCTCTGACCCGCGAGCGTGTCACCGATCAGGTGAAAACAGGCGAGGGCTTCACCTTTCCGGTTTGCTCGCGACCTGTGGCTCTTCTTCCCAGCCGCCGCCGAGGGCCTTGTACAGGGTGATCAGCTCCACCGCCATTGCTTGCGTGCTCTGGGCGAGCGCGTCTTCAGCGGAGTAGAGCGAACGCTGCGCGCTCAGGACGTTCAGGAAATCCGTGTGGCCCTCGGTATAGAGCTGCGTGGCCAGATCGGCAGCCTTGCGATTGGCAGCGACGGCCGACTGGAGGCTCTCGCGGTGTTCCTGCTCCTTTGCCGAGGCGACGAGGGCGTTCTCGACTTCCTGGATGGCCGTGAGCACCGTCCTGCGGTACGTCAGAACGGACTGCTCCTGGAGCGCCTTCTGGAGTTCGATGTTGGACAAGGTGCGGCCGGACTGGAACACGTTCCATGTAACGGAAGGACCGAAAGACCAGAATCGGCTGAGCGGGTTTAACAGGTCGCCGGCCTCGCCGGCCTGCCAACCGACCGATCCGCCGATGGTGACCTTGGGGAACAGGTCGGCCGTGGCCACGCCGATCTGGGCGGTGGCGGCATGGATATCGGCCTCGGCCAAGCGGATGTCCGGCCGCCGGCGCAGCAGGTCCGCCGGTACGCCGATGGGAACTGCCGGAGGCGCAGCCGGGATGCCCGCAGCCTCGGACAACTCCGGCACAAGCGCGCCCGGCTCGCGGTCGAGGAGGACGCTCAGGGCGTAAATGGTCTGACTTGTCGCGGACTCCAGCAGAGGGATCTGTGCTTCGGTCGTCGCCACCTGCGCTCGAGCGTTGGCGACGTCCAGCCCGCTGACAAAGCCGGTTTCGAAACGCCTCCGCGTCAAGTCCGCGCTGTGCTTCTGGGCTTCGAGGTTCCTTCTGGCGATGGCCAGCCGCTGTTGATACGTCCGCAGGTCAATGTAATTGCGGGCCGCCTCGGCCGCCAGGGTGACCTGCACGTCGCGTCGGTCCTCAACAGCGGCCTGGAGTTGAGCATCGGCGGCTTCGATCCCGCGCCGGACCCCGCCGAAGATGTCAATCTCCCAACCGGCGTCAAAGCCAGCCTGGTAGCTGTTCACCGTCGGGCTTCCCATGCCGCCGGCGGCCGAGGATGCCTGACTCCGGCAGAAGGACGCTGATGCGTCAACCGTCGGCCCGATCCCGGAGACGGCAATCCTCCGGCTTGCGCGGGCCTGGCGAATACGGGCTGTAGCGATCCGCAAGTCCAGATTGGAGCGGAACGCTTCCTCTATCAACGAAGTCAACTTGGCGTCGTTGAACGCTGCCCACCAGAGTGCGAGGTCGACCTCTGCCTCTGCGGCGCTGGGCACACTTGCGGCCACGGTGGTCGGCCCTACCCACTTGTCCGGAACCGCCGTCTCAGGTCGGGTGAAGTCGGGACCCACGGCGCAGCCCACCAGGCAGAGGAGCCAAAAGGGCAAGAACAGCAACGGTGTTCGCTTGGAAGCCTTCGCGTCTGAAGGACGCTCTCGATTCACCTTCTCTCCTTCACCGGGCTCATGGCGCGCGGGCGTGGCCCGGACTCACTCGTACCGCAATGCGTCAATAGGATCCAATCGCGATGCCTTCCACGCTGGATAGAAGCCGAATATGGTACCGACGCTGGCCGAGACCAGCACGGCCGCGACGATGGCGCTCGGCGAAGTCTCCACCGGCCATCGCAGGAACATCTGCACGAGCAGCGACCCGCCGTGGCCCAGCAGGATGCCCAACGCGCCGCCCACCAGGCACAGCAGGACGGCCTCGATGATGAACTGGCGCAGGATGTCCTGCCCCCGAGCGCCCACGGCCATGCGCAAGCCGATCTCACGGGTACGCTCTGTCACCGAGACCAGCATGATGTTCATGATCCCTACGCCGCCGACCACCAGCGAGATGAGCGCCACGCTGAGCAGCAGGTTGGTCATGAGCGTCGTGGTGGACGACAGGGTGTCTGTCATCTCGGCCATGTCCCGAATCTCGAAGTCGTCGTCCTGGCCGGCGCGTAGGTTGTGCTGGCGGCGAAGGACCTGCGTCATCTCCTGCATGGCGGAGGGAATCTGCTCAGCGCTGCGGGCTGCGGCCATGATCGAGTCGATGCTGGTGAACCGCACGAGCATCGGGTTGTTCTGGGTCTGGGTACTCGATTGCTCGG
>CAZIBA010000367.1:0-3587 GCA_964536795.1 uncultured Planctomycetota bacterium
GTGCAGTTCCATCGGTTCGGTCACAATACGGGGTCCTTCACGCTCCTGATTGCCTGTTGGGCGGCGCCGCCGTGGAGCCTCCCTGAATGGGTGCCCCCCAGCGCGCGGCATTCCCCCTGGTGAAGTAGTATAGCACACCGAAGCCCAGGGGGTAGAGGCCCACCACGATCCAGAGGGCGTACAGCGGGTACAGACACATGAAGAAGCGGGGGCTGGCACCGACGGGCATCACCACGCTGAAAGGCAGGTAGGTCCAGAAGGCCACCCAGAGCAGGTACCGCTCCCGCCGGACGACCGTCATCACGGCCCCGGCCAGAGCGAAAGGCAGGGCGAAGCGCCAACTCCCCCCGTACCAGGGCAGCATGCGCACCGCCACCCAGTAGCCCTGGACGAAGCGCCACAGACTGCGGGCCCAGCGGCCCTCCGCGAACAGATACGCGAACACCGAGATGCTCACGTGCTCGTGGGGGAAGCCCTCCAGGTGCAGCCCGGCCTCCGCCTCCGTCCAGAACTGAGCGTGACAGTCGATGGCCCAGAGCGGCCGACCCGACTCCCGCCAGCATTCCACAAGGTAGGGGGCGAGCATGGCCAGACCGATAGCCAAAGACAGAGCAGCACAAACAACCAGTCGGCGCCCGCCCCCGACCCGCCGCCACTCCCGCCAGACCCACAGCGCCAGAGCCGGCACCAGCAAGCTCAGCGTCGTGATGCGCAGAAGCAGCAGCAGCCCACCCACCACACCTGCCAGCAGCAGTCGCCGCCACGGACGCCAACCACCCGCGACGAAGAGCACGTAGACGTAGACCAGAACCAGCACCCCGAAGAGCTCCATCCGGTAGCCCTTGGCGCCACTGCTTATGAGGAAGTGGTTGTAGGCCACCAGGGCCGAGCCGGCCAGGCCGACGGCCAGGCCGAAGACGGCCCTCCCGAAGAGGAAGGTCACGACGATGAGCACGACCGAGGCCGCCAGCGTGGGGATGAGCACCGAGGAGGGCCGGTCACCGAGGAGCACCAGAGCTACCTTGACCAGCACTATCTGCAGTGGCTCCCGGTAGCCCGACTGGTAGGGGTGACCCATCTCGCGGGCCAGTTGGTGGTAGCCCACCTGGTCCGGGTCCAGCGGCTGTTCCTGGGCCACCAGGTAGGCCTGGATGCGATACCAGGTGCCCAGGACGAGGGAGGGGATGAGCACCGCCAACACCACCCCCCGCACCACGGGCGGCCACCAGGGCTGCTCCCGCCAACTCGGAGGGACCAGAGGAAGGAGTCTCATAGCCTGAACCTTCGACTCGCCGTCCGACCATAGCATCCGAGCAGCAAGTATAGTGGAGGTCCGGGCCCTTCCGAAAGGCTTTGCTCCGACCGCGGGGTTCAGAGCTCCCGACTTAGGAGGGTGAGGCGGAGGGCGTTGAGGGCCGTCTTGGCTGCCCGCAGTTGCACCTCGGTTCGGCTGCCACGAAAGTTGCGCCTCAGGACCTCTGTCCCCCGCTCGCCCGCCACCGCCATCCACACCAGCCCGACGGGCTTCTCCTCCGTCCCCCCCCGGGGACCGGCGATGCCCGTAAGCGAGCAGGCCAGGTCGCTTCCGGCCACCTGCCGTACCCCTTCGGCCAGGGCCCGAGCGACCTCGGCGCTCACCGCACCGTGCGCCCCGATGAGCTCCGGGCACACCCGCAGCAGCCGGGTCTTCGCTTCGTTGCAGTAGGCCACCACCCCCAGCAGGAAGCTGGCAGAGATGCCGGGCACACGGGTGAGCATACTGCTCACCAGGCCGCCGGTGCACGATTCGGCAACGGCCAAGGTCTTCTTCTGCTCCAGGAGCAGCCGGGCCACCGCGTGCTCCAGGCCTTCGCCGTCGCGGCCGAAGATGAGGTCCCTTAGGAGGTCTCGCACTTCCCGTTCGGTCTCCTCCAGCAACTCCTCGGCTGCCTGGGTGGTCTCATCGGTGGCCGTCATCTTGACCGTGATGGTGCCTTCCTGGGCCAGGAGCGCGACCACGGGATTGGCGTCGGGCGACATGAGGTGACGGATGCGCGCGTCGATTGCCGACTCCCCCACACCGTAGCAGTGGAGCTGCCTGGTGAGGTGCACACCCCGGCAGTAGCCTAACTGGCGGAGGTGCGGCTCCACCCAGTCCCCGAGCATCAGCTTCATCTCAAGGGGCACACCGGGCAAGGCGATCACCAGGGCCCGGTCCATGTAAAGGGCGAAGCCCGGGGCCGTCCCCCGTTGGTTGGGGATGACCTCGGCCCCTTCGGGCAGGTAGGCTTGCTGGAGGTTGTTCTCGGTGAGGGTGGCTCCGAACCGGCGGAACTTCTCGGTGATGTCGGCCACGGAAGGCTGGTGGCACACCAGCTCCTTGCCAGCGACCCCGGCGATGACCTCGCGGGTGAAGTCGTCGCGCGTGGGTCCCAGGCCGCCGGTCACGATGACCACGTCGGCCCGGCCAGCAGCCAGACGGATGGCCCGGGCCATCCGCTCCTCATCGTCGCCCACGGCCGTGTGAAAGACGGTCTGGATGCCACAGGCGGCCAAGCGCTGGGAGACGTAGCAGGCGTTGGTGTTGACCACGTGTCCGCTGGTGAGTTCGCTCCCTACGGCCAGGAACTCGGCCGTCACGGCGCCGCCGGGCTCCTCCCCACTGCCTTCGGTCGAGGCAGAGCACATGGGTCACTCGTCCTCAACCGGCCTCGGGCGACGCCGTGGCGTGCTCGCGGGCTTGGGTCCGGCGGGCCTCACTGACCAGGGGCAGCGTCCACAGGCGGATGAAGCCTTCGGCCGCCTCGCGGTCGAAGGTATCCTCGGGACCGTAGGTGGAGAGGGCGATGTCGTAAAGCGAGTGGGGGCTGGCACGGCCGAGCACGGTGCACTGCCCCTTGTAGAGCTTCAGGCGCACCGTGCCGGTCACGTAGCGCTGGCTGGTCTCGACGAAGGCCTGGAGCGCTTCGCGCACCTCACTGTACCAGTAGCCGTCGTAGATGAGTTGGGCGAAGAGCTGGGCCAGGCGGTCCTTGAGCTGTCGGAGTTTCCGTCCGATGGTCAGACCCTCCAGGGCCCGGTGAGCCGTGTGCAGGATGGTGGCGGCCGGGGCTTCGTACACCTCCCGGCTCTTGATGCCCACCAGGCGGTCCTCGACCATGTCGATGCGGCCGACTCCGTGGGCTCCGCCCACTCCGTTGAGCTCGGTCAGAAGGTCGATGGGCGCCAGGCGACGGCCGTCCACGGCCGTCGGGGCCCCGCGCTCGAACTCGACGGTCAGGACGAAGGGTTCGTTGGGCGCAGCCTCCGGCGGGACGGTGACCTGGTAGGCGTCCTCGGGCGGGGCCTGGGCCGGGTCTTCGAGGATGTCACCACACTCGATGCTCACACCCCAGAGGTTGTGGTCGATGCTGTAGGCTGCCCCTTCCCGCAGTGGCGGAATGGGGATGCCCCGCTCTTCGGCGTACTGGATTTCCTCATCGCGGGAAGCGAAGTTCCACTCGCGCGCGGGAGCGATGACCCGAAGCGACGGATCCAGAGCCAGGATGGAGGCCTCAAAGCGCACCTGGTCGTTCCCCTTCCCCGTGCAGCCGTGAGCCACGTGGGAG
>CAZIBA010000368.1:0-3584 GCA_964536795.1 uncultured Planctomycetota bacterium
GGAGTTCGACCCCGAGTTCCGCCTCTACCTGATGCCCCTCAACTATCACCCCGACCACCTGCCCGCTCACTTCCAGCTCAGCTATCCCCCCGAATACGTGAAAGAGCTGGTCGACGAGCTGGGTCTCTTCAAGACGGCCGGTTGGGCCATCGACACCACCCACGCCCTCACCGCCGAGCAGGTCGACGACCGGGCCTTCATCTCCGACCTCCAGTTCACCATGCGCAGGAAGCAGGAGATCATCTACAACGAGCTGATGAAGGATGACTGGGACGTACTGGTGGGTGTGCTCCTGGCCACCGACCGGGTGCAGCACATGATGTGGCGCCACCTGGACCCCAACCATCCCCGGCACGACCCCGAGGAAGCCGTCCTCTACCGCGACAGCATCCAGGGCGTCTTCCAGCAGATGGACGAGATGGTGGGTCAGGTCCGCCGGGTGCTGCCCGAGGATACCCTCCTCTTCGTCATCAGCGACCACGGTTTCGGTCCCTTCTACAAGGGGGTCAACCTCAACAACTGGCTCCTCAGGGAAGGATACCTGGTGCTTGCCGACGTCCCACCCGTCGACCGCCACCGCCGGGAGTACGATTTCTGGGAACTGGCCGACTGGCGAAAGACCCGGGCTTACGCCCCCGGCCTCTCTGGCATCTACGTCAATCTCATCGGCCGGGAGCCTCAGGGAGCCCTGGAGCCGGGCACCGACTACCACCGCCTGCGCGAGGAGCTCTACCGGAAGTTGGAGGAACTCACCGACCCCGAAACCGGCCAGCGGCCCATCCACCGGGTCTACCGTCGGGAGGAGATCTACGACGGCCCCTACCTCAAGGAGTTGCCCGACCTGGTGGTCGGCTTCGAACGCGGCTACCGGACCGCCCGTGACAGCCTCAGGCTGGATGCGGGCAGGCCCGTCATCATGCCCAACCGGAGCAAGTGGTCCGGTGACCACATCACCGTCGATCCCGACCTGGTCCCCGGGGTTCTCTTCTGCAACCGCCCGCTCCTCGACACTGAACCCCGGCTCATCGACCTGGCCCCCACCATCCTCGAGCGGCTGGGAATGACCCCACCCTCCTGGATGGACGGCCGACCCCTCGAGTTCGAGAGTTAGGACCTGCCATGGTCACCCTCGCCGCTCGGGACTCAGCCGGCACGGGCTCCGAGCGGGCCTCGGGGCTCAGCCGACGGGAGCTGCTTCAGGCGCTGGTGGCTGCCCTCGGCCTGGTCGGGGTCTCCCCGCGGGTCCACGCCAGCGACGGTCCGGGAGTTCCCCACCAGAGCGGCCCTGGGAAAGGCCCAGCGGACGCGCGGGTGATAGTGCTGGGCTTCGACGGCGTGGACCCCCGCCTTGCTCAGACCTGGATGGAGGAGGGAAAGCTTCCCAGCCTGTCCCGACTCCGCCGAGAGGGCGGCTACCGGCCGATGCTCTCCAGCAACCCGGCCGAAAGCCCGGTGGCCTGGAGCGCCTTCGCCTGCGGGGCCAACCCGGCCCGGACCAACATCTTCGACTTCCTGAGAAGGATGCCCGGCTCCTATAACCCCGAGTACGCCCTGGTCGGCGAGGAGGAGACGCCCCTACTTCCCTCCACTGCTCTCAGGGCCGGGTTGGCGATGGGAGCGCTGCTCCCGGGGGGACTGGCCGGTGCGCTGGCCCGGCTGGCCTCCCGTCGTCGGCTCTGGGGGTGGGTGAGCTTCCTGCTGACCACGACGCTGGTGGCCGTGGGGGCCGTACTGGCGCTCTTCAAGTGGCTTCCCCGCAAGCTCCCCCGACCGGTCTGCCAACGGCGGGGCAAGGCCTTCTGGGAGCTCCTGGCGGGGGCCGGCTACCGGACCTCCTGCATCCGCATCCCCGTGGCCTTCCCCCCGCCCGAGCTTCCCGGCGGCCGCATCCTGGCCGGACTGGGCGTGCCCGACCTGCGCAAGTCCAACGGCACCTTCTCCTACTACGCCACCGATGTCGGCGCGACCGCTGACACCGAGTTCGGAGGCAAGGTCGTCCCCGTCACCCTCGAGGGGGGCCACGTCGACACCCACGTCGTCGGTCCCAGGAACTTCACCCAAGACATGCCCACGGACGTCTGCCCACCCCTACGGATCGACGTGGACCGGTCGGCCGGCACGGCCGAGCTTCACCTGCAGGGCAGTTCCGAGACCCTCCGACCCGGTCAGTGGAGCCGCTGGTTCGAGGTAAAGTTCTCGATGAACCCCCTGGTGAGTGTATGGGGCATCGCCCGCTTCTACCTCATCTCGGTGGCCCCTGAGTTCCGCCTGTACCTCTCACCCGTGAACTTCCACCCCCACCGCCTGCCCGCCACCGTCGACCTCTCCTACCCCCGGGGCTTCGTCAGCGAGCTGGCCCACCGGGTGGGCTTCTTCAAGACCCTGGGGTGGGACTTCGCCACCTGGGGCCTCAACGAGGGTCGCCTGCCCGAGGAGCCCTTCCTGGAGGACGCCTTCGCCACCATGGAGACCAAATGGCGGATGATGGAGTCGGAGCTGGAAGAGGGCGACTGGGACTGCTTCGTGGGCGTCTTCGAGGCCACCGACCGCATCCAGCACATGTTCTGGTGGACCCGTGACCCCCGCCACCCGGCCTACGACGAGGCCCTGGCCCGGGAGTTCGGCGACGCCATCCTCCGGTCCTACCAGCGGATGGACGAGATCGTGGGTCAGGTGATGAAGCGCTACGTCGACGAGCGCACGCTGCTCATCGTCATGAGCGACCACGGCTTCGCCAGCTTCCGCCGGGGCGTCAACCTCAATACCTGGCTGGCCAAGGAGGGCTTCCTGGCCCTCCGTCCCACCGAAGGGGCCCCGGAGCGCGACTGGAACCTGGAGGACCTCTTCGGCAAGGGTGAGTTCTGGCCCAACGTGCACTGGCCCAAGACCCAGGCCTACTCCCTGGGCCTGGGACAGATCTACGTCAACCTCATCGGCCGGGAACCCCAGGGCTCCGTCAGACCCGGCGACGAGTACCAGCAGGTCAAGCAGCAGATTCAGGAGCGACTCCGCAAGCTCCGTGACCCGGAGACGGGAGAGCCCGTCGTAGTGGACGTCTACGACCGGGAGGACATCTACAGCGGTCCCTTCTTCCAGGACGCCCCCGACCTGGTGGTCGGTTTTGAGCCCGGCTACCGGGTGAGTTGGCAGACCTGTCTGGGCGGGATGCCCCCGGGCAACGTCGAGGACAACCCGGAGAAGTGGAGCGGCGACCACTGCTCCGTCGACCCTCAGCGGATTCCCGGCGTGCTTTTCGTCAGCCGGCCCTTCACGAAGGCCGAGCCTTGCATCTTCGACGTCGCGCCCACGGTGCTGCGGGCCTTCGGGCTGGCCGTGCCCGGGGAGATGGACGGCTCGCCTTTGGGTGTGGGAGACCCCCGGGCCGGTGCGGAGGGGGGCCAGCCCGAATGACCGTCCTGGAAACCGGCCTGAAGACCAAGCGGGAGCAGGTGGACCATGCCCTCCGGGCCGTCCTCGCCGACGGCAAGGTGCCCGACGGCCTGGCCCAGGCCCTCCACCGGAGCCTCTTCCCCGGCGGCAAGCGCCTCCGTCCCGTGTGCGTGCTGGCCACGGCCGAGCTCCTG
>CAZIBA010000369.1:0-3581 GCA_964536795.1 uncultured Planctomycetota bacterium
TCTTGGGGTACGAAGAGGTAGAAGGGGGAGCGGGGTGTCAGTTCTGTCCATTCGGTGGTGGCGACGTCGGCTTCGTAGAGGCGGGAGTACTTCTCCTGGCAAAGTCCCCAGAGGTCGGCGTGACGTACACTGGCGTGGTCGGGCGCGCCTTTGCCGAGTTTGACAAAGATGCCTATTGTCACGCCCTGCTGGATGTCGAAGACGTTCTCGTCCTTGGAACCGTCGGGGGCGACCTCCTTCTTCTTGGCGTTGCCGTGGAGGTCGAGGATGTAGATGTCGTCGAACGTCGATATGAGGCTCTGGCGCATCCCCCGGAAGGTGGGATTGTCCAGGTAGCCGTGGTTGGTGATGAAGGCCAGGACGCCGTAGCCAGTCTGCTCGATGCGCCACTGGGCGAAGCGGATGAACTTGACATAATCGTCGTTGAGCCACTTGGGGTTTCGCTCGCCCAGGGGCGCGCCGTCCACCTCGAAGTAGTTTTCCGTCTTCTCACCCGTCAGGGTGTCGACGCCTCGGAGCAGCTTGCTGATCCACTTCCCCACGTTGAACGAGTGACCGGAGTACGGCGGATTGCCCAGGACGACCATGACGGGGACGTTCTGCTTGACGTCGCTGGCGGCGTTGGCTTCCTCGGCCAGCCATCGGGTGAAGAGGGGGAGCTTGGCGAGCCCGTGGGCTTCCTCCAGGGTGTTGGTGAGGTAGATGCGCAGGCGCTCGTCGCTGGCGAAGTCATAGCCGCTGTCCTTGAGTTGGATGGCCAACTTCATGTGGGCGACGGCGTAGGGGGCCATCAGCAGCTCGAAGCCGAAAAGCCTGGGCAGCAGGTGCTCCTTGACGTACCCCGACCACATTCCCACGTTCCCCGCGAAGGACTCGCGGATGCGGTCGATGACGCCGTGAAGGAAGGTGCCCGTCCCGCAGGCCGGGTCCAAGATGAGAACCTTGTGGACCTCAGTTTCCTTCTCGTCGCCAGGCATCTTGGCCTTGATGGTGCTGGCGTCTGCCAGGCCGTCTGTGAGGCCGAACTCGGTCTTCAGCAGATGGTCGACGCTCCGCACGATGTAGGAGACCACGGGCTCGGGGGTGTAGTAGACGCCCCGGGCCTCGCGCATCCTGGCGTCGTAGGCGGCGAGGAAGGTCTCGTAGAAGTGGACCACGGGGTCCTCCCGCCGGGTCGGCCGACCGAAGTCCTCGAGGATGTCGGCGACGTGGACGTTGTCCAGCAGGTGCGCGAGGTCGTCCACGGCCCAGGAGATGCGTTCGTCGAGGTCCGGTCCGGCGATGCGGGTGAACATCTTCTTCAGGAAGGGGTTGGTCCTGGGCAGGTCGTAGGGCGCGTGCTGGCGGGTGA
The DNA here is from genome assembly GCA_964536795.1 of uncultured Planctomycetota bacterium. GTDB lineage: Bacteria > Planctomycetota > DG-23 > CBDVDV01 > CBDVDV01 > CAZIBA01. The sequence continues at coordinate 1,352 of CAZIBA010000369.1, forward strand.
AGGGGCGGGGTCCTTCGAAGTTGCAGACCGCGGCGAAGAGACCGTAGCAGATGGTCTGCGCGTACATGTCGGCGAACTGCTCGGGGCTGAGGTCGTGGATGAGGACCCTGCGGAAGCCCTCGAGCTCCTCGTGGAACTTGCCGGTGGGGTCCTCCTCCTGGAAGGCCCGGCGGATGGTGTCGCGGATGAGCCTGGCCAGCGCGGCCATCCGCTGGGCCAGGTCGCGGGAGTCGGCCACGGTCGGTGGCTCGGCGGCCAGGAACCCCTCAAAGAGCTCGGTGACTTCCGCTTCGCCCTGTCTTTGCCGACGGAGCTTCCCGTCGGCCGTGGTCGTGGCCAGGCGCGCGGTCCGCCGATGCTCACCGTCGACGTACCAGCGGAACTCCAGGTAGTCGGTGAGGATGAGGTTGGACAGGCTGTCCCGGTAGCGCCCGAGCTGCTCGCTTCGCTCGGCGTCGTCCAGTGAGACGTTGATGTCCTTGGTCTCGATGTACCCCTGAGGGGCTGGGCCGCGGGTGACGATGAAGTCGGGCGCGCCACAGGCCACCCGCTTGGGTTCGTTGGTGGCGGTGATGCCCGGCTTTAGGGACTGCACGAGGTCCTGGAGGGCGGGCCGGTAGGTGTGCTCGGTGGCGGTACCCGCCTGCAGGGCCCTCTGGACGCGCCTGCGGTACTCGGAGAAGCTCATATCGTCGCCCTTGACGAAGCTCCCGTTGCCCGGGGTGATATTATGAGCGAAGCGGCCTGCTGCGCCAAGCACCAAAAGAGACAGGGCCCCCTCGGGCTGGCGTCATCGGAGGGGGTCCTGCTGGTTCACCGGCGCGCGTTTCCCCTCTCCCCGTGCGCTCGCGGGTAGGGGTGAGGGATGGTCATCCCTTCGGTTGAACGGTCGGGCCGTGGCCTATTCTCCGGCCGTCAGGTCCACGCAGACCATCTGCTTCTGGTCGCGGAGGACCAACTTACCGTCGCTGTAGGCAAGGGGGCCCCAGACCTGCTGCCCGCTCAGGACCCGCGCGCGGCCCAGCTCCCGGTACTCTTCGGGAGTGGCTTCGCACATCACCAGGTCACCGTTGCCCCCGTTGACGATGAAGATGAGCCCGTCGGCCAGAAGCAGGTTCCCCATGTCAAAGCCGGGGCTGTTCTTCGTCTCCCACACCACCTCACCGTCCAGCGAGACGCAGCGGAGTCCTCCTCTGGTGTCGCTGCTGTTGCCGTAGATGTACCCCTCGTGAAGCAGGGCCTGGGGGATCTTGCTTCCCATACTATCGTTCTTCCACAGGGTGCGCGTGGTCAGCGAATCTCCCCCGCGTTCCACCACGAACATAACACCGCCGGCGTTGTAGCCTCCGGTCAGCAGCACCCGACCGCCGTCGACGACGGTGGGGGAGGGGATGTGGTTTCCGCAGCTGTAGTCCTTGAAGGTCCAGAGGCGTCGGCCGTCGCGTGGGTCCAGGCCGATGGTGTAGCCCTTCCTGCCGCTGGCCACGATGGTCTGTCGGCGGCCCAGCATCATGGGTACGGGAGACTGGTAGTCCTGGGCCGTGCCGTCGGGGTTGGCTGTGGTCCAGATGACCTCTCCGCTTTCCTTGTTGCAGGCGACCACGGCTGCCTTCCTTCCCCAGGGGGAAAAAATGACCGCGTTACCCATGAGAAGCGGCGACTGGGCCACGCCCCAGTTGGGCCGTTTGGCCTCCCAATCCTCGAGCAGGTGGGCTTTCCAGACGGGCCTGCCGTCGGAGAAACGCACGGCGTTGACGTGACCAAAGGGCCCGGCAGTGAACACCAGTTGCCCATCGGTGGCCGGTGTGCTCCGGGAACCGTTGTGGTCGAGTTTCCCGGGTGCGTCGTAGGGGAACCGCCAGACCTCGTTCCCGTCGGCCAGGTTGATTCGGCGGATGACGTCACGTTCGTTGCCTTCCCGGTCCAGCAGCAGGACGCTGTCGCCGAAGATGGCCGGACCGGCGAAGCCCGCGCCGACGGAAACACGCCAGAGCACCCTGGGTCCGCCCGCCGGCCACTGCCGGGCCAACCCCTCAGCGTCTGCAGCGATACCGTTACGGTCCGGACCCAGGAACTGCGGCCAGTCCGCCTGCACCGAGGCCGCACTCACCAGTACGACGGCAGCCAGGACCACGACACCCAGACCCATCAGACCACTTCCCAACACCTTGCACCGTGCCTTCATGCTCGTTCCTTTCCTTACCGATTGGACTCGCTGTTTCCGATGTGC
>CAZIBA010000370.1:0-1344 GCA_964536795.1 uncultured Planctomycetota bacterium
GACATCTCAGCCGTATCCAGGAAGTGGGACGGGTTCCAGTCGGGGAAGCTCGCCGCCACCAGCATCTCTCTGCAAGCCCGCTGGACGAAGCGCTCCTCGCCGGTCAGCCGATAGACGAGGGCCAGCGTATAGACACGCTGCAGACACTTCCGGCTCTGATGCAGGAGCCGGGGTCCGATGAGTTTGTGCTCTACGGGCGGTTCGTCCAGGATTGCCACCGCCTGCTCGTACAAGCTGTCACGAATCGCACGGGCTCCCTGGTCGCTTTCGGCAAGTTCCTTCACCCGCTCGATGTCTTCCGCCAGCGCCATCAGCCTGGGATGCCCACTGCGAAGCTGCTCCAGAAGCGCCATCGTCCCCTCTCCTTCCTCCTGGGCTCGGCCAGCCGTCACCAGCAGTGCCAGCAGAAAAAACAATAGGCCAAGGGTGTGCACGTGTCCCCGGCTCATTCGAGGGCCTCACTTCGGTGTCACAGGCAAGGGGCTTAAGCCCCTTGTCCCGCAGCCAGCCAACGACCGACCACGCCCAGCACATCCAACTTCATGCTCAGGTTCTGCCTCCGACACGCGACCATGTCCACCACGTCGAAGCCGCAGGTCGCCAGCGTCCGTTCCATCAGCAAGCAGCAGTGGGGTGCGCCTCCACCACCCCCACCGGCCACGCACACGCCCACCGCAGGCGTGGAGCCAACCTTGACCTTGCCGTTCTCGTGACGGGTAATCCGCCGCAGCCTGTCCAGAAAGGACTTCAAGCTCTCACTCAGGTCGCTGAAGTAGACGGGGTTCCCGAAAACCACGGTGTCGGCCGATTCGATCTTCTCCACCACAGAAGCGAAGTCGTCCTCGATGACGCAGCGCCCCTCACTTCGACAGGTGCCCCAACCCCGCTCGTCACACTGTCGGCAACGCTCCACTGCCAGTTCGGTCAGGAACACGCTCTCCACCTCGCAGCCTCCCGCCTGGGCGGCATCGGTCAGGGCTCCGGTAGCCCGGGCGGTCTGACCTTCGTGGTCTCGGCTGCCCAGAATCGCCAACAGCTTCATGGACTACCCCTCCACTGCTTCTCTCTCGGTCTCTCGTGTCCGACTTCCTCGAGCTATCGCATGCGCGACTCGGACTCCCACATGTCCGGGTTGGTGCCGAAGATGCCCTTGAGCTCGTCCGTCGTCTGGCTGAGCCGACGGACCACGTCTCCGGAGAGTTTCAGGTCACCCGCAGCGGCATTCTCCCTGACCTGTCGGGGGCTCCGGGCCCCAGCGATGACGGAGGTGACACCGGGCTGGGCCAGAAGCCACGCCAGGGACACCTGGGCCATGGGTTTCCCGAGCTCCTCCGCGATGCTGCT
>CAZIBA010000370.1:1354-3573 GCA_964536795.1 uncultured Planctomycetota bacterium
ATAGCTGTGAACGTCTCGGCCTCGGCCCCTGGCTCTCCGTGCCTGGCCTGAGGCCGGTTCGAGGAGAAGAGCCTGGTGCGGGCGCGGCCCGGAGGCACATCGTCGGGAGTAGCGAACTTGCCCGTCAGCAGGCCCTGGGCCAGGGGGCTGTAGCAGGTGACGCTGACGTCGTTGGCCACGCAGAGGGGCACCACCTCGTGTTCGATGGCCCGCCAGAGCAGGCTGTAGGGGAGCTGGTCGGCCTCGGGCCGGCAATGCTCAAGCAGCTCGGTCAGGTCGCCTCTGGCGAAGTTGGACACGCCCAGCACGCGCACCTTCCCCTGCTCCTTAAGCTTCTCCATCGCCCGCCAGGTCTCCTCGACCGGGACCGTCCGGCTGGGCCAGTGGACAATATAGAGGTCGATGTACTCTGTGCCCAGTCGTCTCAGGCTCCCCTCGCACGCCCTCCTCACCTGCTCAGGGCTGAGGTGGGCTCTGCTGACCTTGGTGGCGATGACGGCCTCGTCCCTTCGACCGGCGAGGGCCTGTCTTAGGAGTTCCTCGGAACGTCCGCTGCCGTAACCTTCGGCCGTATCGAAGAAGTTGATGCCGGCATCGAGGGCCGCCTGGATGGCCGCAATCGCTTCGGACTCGTCCTGCGGGCCCCAGGTCTCATCCCCGGCAATCGCCCACAGGCCCACGCACACAGCCGACACTTCCAACTCGCTTCGTCCTAACTTCCTGTACTCCATAGAGTTGACCCTTCAAGCTTCGCTTGTCTCGGCTGCTCGTGCTTCGTAGCGAGCTACTTCGCAGAGTAGCATCCGTCCTGCCTGCCCGAGAGACCCTTCTGCGCGGACAGCCCGACGGGCAAGCCGAGAGTGGCGGTGCCACCCACATCGATGACGCGCTGACGACCCAATCGTCTGAGCGCTCGCCCTGGCGAGGGCAAACGGTGCCACGAGGTGTCCCACCTCCGGGCCTTCGCAGGCTCCGATTCTACCCGCCGGCCGGCGGGCGTCAACCCCAGTCCAACCTGCAATCGGACCTTTCTCCTTGCATCTGGTTTGCTCGGACGTATGCTCGCGGCGAACGTTCCCTTGGTCCGTACGGATCCGTATGCCATGACGGCGCGGCCGCTCTCGGCCTGGCAGCGCAGACGTATCGCAGAAAGGACATAGCCATGCAGTTCATCATGTTCACCAAGCACCTGGAGGGGAAAGACGTACCCGGGCTCATCGAGGCCCTGAAGTTCGTGGGGGTGGAGGGAGCGGACCTGTGCGTGCGTCCGGGCTACCCGGTCACACCGGAGAACGCAGCCACGGAGCTCCCCAAGACGGCCAAGGCCTTCGCAGAGGAGGGTCTCAGTATCCCTCTGGTGACCGGCCCAGCGCGCTTCATCGACCCGGCCGATCCCACCGTGAGACCCCTCTTCGACGCCTGCGCGGAGGCGGGCGTGAAGTTCATCAAGCTGGGCTACTGGATGCTGGGCGAGGGAGACTACTGGGCGACCGTGCGCAAGGTCCGCAAGGACCTGGAGGGGTTCGAGAAGATCTCCTCCGAGACGGGCGTCACCGCCCTGGTGCACACCCACTCAGGGCCGTACATGGGTCTCAATGCCAGCGCGGCCATGCACCTTGTCCACGGCTTCGACCCGGACTGTGTCGGTGTCTTTCTCGACCCGGGTCACCTCGCCATGGACGGCGAGCCGGTCAAGATGGCCCTCAACATCGTGAAGGAGTACCTGAAGGTACTGGCCTTCAAGGACCTGGTCCGCCAGCAGGTCTTCCGCGACGGCAAAGCGTCCTGGAGCTCGAAGATGGTCCGTCTGGGCCAGGGATTCGTGGACTGGGAGGGCCTCCTGCAGGGCTTGGGCGAGGTGAACTTCGACGGCCCCATCAGTTTCCACAGCGAGTACCCGGGCGTACCCGTGGAGACGGTCATCGACCTGGCCCGCACCGACGTCCGCTTCATCCGAGGACTGCTCGAAGCGTAGCCTGCGCGTCCCAGCTACGGCACTACGGGAGTTCGACGCTCACTCTCAGGACGCCCATTTCCGAGGAGCGCACCGAAACTCCTCCAACATCCGCGCTTGAAATGCGCATCTCCCTGCCCGTCGCCTTCAAGTGGTGCGCGGTGTCAGGTTTGAGGTCGAGGAAGAGTCCCTGGAAGCTGCCGGCACGGGGGAAAGCCACCGAGAAGTCGGTCAGTTCACCGCGCTCGTTGGCGAAGACGGCGAA
>CAZIBA010000371.1:0-3569 GCA_964536795.1 uncultured Planctomycetota bacterium
AGAAGCTCATCTACCCCATAATGCGGGAGGAGCAGCGGTACGTCTTCGAGGACACGGGAGACATGGACTTCTCCTACACCCTCCCCGAGAAGGGCCGCTTTCGCATCAACGTCTTCAAGCAACGGGACCAGGTCAGTGCGGCCATTCGTCGGGTGCAGATCGATATACCCACCTACGAGGACCTGCACCTGCCTCCCGTCATGGGCGAGATCGCCGCCAACGTCCAGGGACTGGTCATCGTCAGTGGGGTCACCGGCAGCGGCAAGTCCACCACACTGGCGGCCATGCTCAATCAGATAAACAAGACCCGCCCCTGTCACATACTCACCATCGAAGACCCCATCGAGTACCTGTTCACCGACGAGAAGGCCTTCATCAATCAGCGGGAGATCGGTATCGACGTCTCCAGTTGGCAGACGGCGCTCAAGTACATGGTCCGTCAGGACCCCGACGTCATCCTCATCGGTGAGATGCGCGACCCCGAGACCTTCGCCGCCGGGCTCACGGCCGCCGAGACCGGCCACCTGGTCTTCGGCACACTGCACAGCAGCACCGTAGCCCAGAGCTTCGGTCGCATCCTCGACCTCTTCCCCCGCGACCGTCACCCCCTCATTCGCAACTCCCTGGCCTTCAACCTCCGGGCCATCATCAGTCAGAAACTGCTGCCCTCGGTGAGGGAGGGCATCGACCGGGTACCGGCCTGTGAGATCATGCTGGTCAACGGCACCGTCCGGAAACTCATTCGCGAGGAAGAGGACGAGAAGATAGCCGATGCCATACGCATCTGCCGGGAAGAGGGGATGCAGGATTACACCGAGTCGCTGCGACAACTCGTCGAAGACGAGCTCGTTGATCGCAGCGTGGCTCTGGAGGTGGCTCCCAACTCCGAGGCCCTGCGTATGGCCTTGCAGGGCATCAACGTCAGCGACACTGGCATTCTTGGGTAGACCTCTCCCTGGCCCAACGCCTGAGGGACGGAAGGAGGACGATGAGGCGACGAGTATGGGGTCTGGGACGTGTGCTCTGCTGGGCTTTCGTGCTGATGCTGGCGCTGGCCGCTGTCGGCTCCCTGTGGGCGCAGGAGCAGGGCGGGGACGAAGCGAGTGAGGGGGCCGTCGTCCAGGCGACGACGGCGCCTGAGAAGGAGCAGCTCACCGGGGGGTTCTACTTCAGCATCCTTGGCCTGCTCTACCTGGCCGTGATGGCCGTAATCCTCTTTGCCGTCCTGGCCTGGGTGAATGACGATTGTGGGCGGATCCAGCAGAGCGTTACCCTCTGGTGTCTGCTGTTGGGTTCCCTGGGTCTCCTCCACTTCGTGCTGGTGCTGGTGCTGCCCAATATCTACCTGGGCAGCGCCGTGGGCGTGGTCCTGTTCGCCTTCGCCGTCGGGGCCTACGTCTGGGTGCGCAACTCCCGGGTGCCCGAGATCCGTCAGGTGCTCACCCCCTACCACTTGGGCCTGCTCTTCCGTCGATTCATGTACAGGTTCGGGGTGGTCATGACTGCCCCTCAGCCCAAGGCCGCCGGTCGGCAGGGCGAGGGCACACCGATGATGCTCCATCAGCACGACGGGGTGATCCGTGATGAGACCCAGGAGGCCAGGCCCGAGGGCGACGGCATCCTGGCCCTGAAGTCGATGTTGTCCGAGGCGGCCTCCTATCGGGCCACCGAAGTGCAGCTTGAGCCGGACGGCGAGGAGCTGGCCGTCCGTTACACCATCGACGGGGTGGCTCACAATTACAGCCCGGTTCCTGCCGAACTCAAGGACTTGCTGCTGGCTACGGTCACGTCGGTGGCCGGCATCGAGCCGGGCACGCGTCCGCGTCCCCAGAAAGGGAGCTTCTCGGGAGAATTCCCGACACTGGGCAAGACCATCTCCTTCCAGGCCAGCGTCTCACCTGCGGAAAAGGGCCGTCGGGTGCACCTGGCGATGGAGGACGGGGTGCGGGTGAGTCTGCCCATCGAGCAGGTGGGCATGACCGAGCGCATGGTCAGTCAGGTGAGCCGACTGGCCGAGGCCTCCCGGGGCATGCTGCTGGTCGCCGGCCCGTCGGCCGGTGGCAAGACGACGACGCTCTACGCCATCCTGGGCACCATGGACGTCTTCCAGCGCAACGTTATGACCCTTGAATGCCCGGTGGAGCACCAGTTGCAGAACGTGAACCAGACTGCCTGCGAGGTGCCGGAAGGACCGGAGTTCGTGAACCGGCTGCGGAGCCTGTTCCGTCAGGCTCCCGACGTTATGATGGTGGGGGAGCTGCGCGACGGGGACACCGCCACCCTGGCCCTGCGGTCCGCCGGCGAGGAGCACCTGGTGTTCTCCTCACTGGAGGCCGTTGACGCCGTCGGAGCCATCTTCCGTCTGGCCGAGTTGGGCGTCGGCCCGGCGGCCATGGCCTCGGCGCTGACGGCGATCCTGGCCCAGCGTCTGGTGCGTGTGCTCTGCCCCCAGTGCAAGGTGCCCTACAAGCCCAAACGTGAGCTGCTGGAGCGACTCAAGCTGCCGTCCCCGGAGATCGGTGTGTTCTACCGGTCGGCCGGTTGTCCCGCCTGCGCCGGGACCGGCTTCTTTGGGCGCACGGGCATTTTCGAGCTTCTGGTTGCGAACGACGAGCTCCGGGGGCTGATGCGCTCCCAGCCGTCGGCCACCAGACTGCGAGACGCGGCGACCAAGGCCGGGATGGTGCCTCTCTACCAGGCCGGGCTGGAGAAGGTCATCGCCGGGGTGACGTCGATCAAAGAGATGTTGCGGGTACTCAAGTAGACGGGTCCAGCCGGGGCGCGCCGGCGCGCCCTCCGGTCCGGGGACCCAAAGCGAGGGTGTTCAATGGTGATGCCGTACATGCCGGTGGCGGCGGTGACGGGGTTCTGGCTCCTTGGGATCATACTGTTCCTCTTGATGATCTACGGTGGCTACCTGAACAAGCTGTACGGGGCCGTGCTGACGCTCTCCATAGCCATCTTCGCTGTGCTGGTGGCGCTGAACTTCTTTGAGCCCGTGGCCGGGCTGTTCATGCAGGTGGCCAGTTGGAGTGGGAAGCTGGCCTACGGGGTGGCGTTTCTGCTCCTCTTCCTGCTGACCTACGTCGCCTGCTACGCCCTGGCGATGGCCATGCTGCCGGCGAAACTGGATTTCCACAAGTACGTGGACGCCATCGGCGGGGCCGTCGTGGGCGCGCTCACCGGCCTGGTCTTCAGTGGCTTCATGCTCGTGGCCCTGTACGTCTTCCCGCTGGCTGGCTACGAGAACCAGAAAGAGACCTGGATGAACGTGGACCACGCCGTGCTCAAGCTGGCCGCCCTCATCCACCAGCGCATACCGGGACGGGAGTTCGACGCCGGTGAGTTCCTCCATTGGGCCAAGACCGTGCGCCAGCCCCAGAAGAAGGCCCGGCCCGTCACCGAGGAAGACCAGGACCAGTTCCGACGCGGCCGACGTCGGTGACCCGCCAGTGACCGCCCGCCAGGTGGCACGTGTAGGCTGTGTCCACAGGCCCTTGGAGGAATGGGGGCCCAGGTCGATGGACGCGCCCGTTTCCCCGGCTCGCCGCCGTATGCGCTCAAGGAGG
>CAZIBA010000372.1:0-3569 GCA_964536795.1 uncultured Planctomycetota bacterium
TAGCCCAGGTCCTGCAGGAGCGGGGGGACACCCTCGCCGATGGCCACGAACACCACCCGGGGCTTCTCCACCCGGCGCTCAAGGATCTCTCGTCGCAGGGCGTCCATCTGGGCCCAGTCGAACCCCTCACCCCAGTAGGTGGTCTCCAGACCGAAGTGCGGGTCCCAGACCCTGCCTCCGACCAGGGTGCGGGGACCGTTGTAGAGCAGACTGTAGTAGGCGCTCCCGTAGGGCTGCCAGAAGAAGTTCACGATGGTCTGCACCAGCACCAGCGCCAGCAGCACCAGCCACCACCCGTGAGGCCCCTGGGGCTCGTACAGTCGGCGGCGCTCACAGAAGCGCTCCACCCCCACACCCACGAGCACGGCCAGGAACGGGAAGACGGGCAGGAAGAGCCGCACCCCATCGTACTTGGGCACCTGGGGCAAGGAGTGGATGAGCAGGATGCCCAACACCTGCAGGACGACGAAGGCGAAGAACCCGTTTCCCACCACCCGTCGGAGAGTGCGCAGGGCTCCCGTCAGCAAGGGCCAGAGCAGGATGATGGGGGTGGTGGCCAGCACCAGCACCCAGGGGTAGTGCCAGGCGGGGAAGTGGTCGATGCAGGGCTGACCCAGGTAGAAGACCGGGATGATCATGCGACCGGAGAGAAGCTGGACGTAGTCGGGCTTGATCCAACTGACCAGGATGCCTCCCCCCTGATAGGTGAGGTACTCTATCAGTCGCTCGACGGGCCGGGGCCAGAGCCAGGGCCAGCCCAGCAGGAAGACCACCGGGGAGATGGTCAGCATGGCCACCAGGTTCGCCAGTGGTGTCCCGGGCTTGCTCTGGCGCAGGATCACCCACAGTCCCACCACCATCACGGGCAGCAGCACCGTGAGGATGGGGCCGAGAGAGGAGGTGGTCAGGTGGGGCAGGCCTCCGGCGATGACCGCGGCGGCGCCACGCACCAGACCCGTCGCCGTCAGGATGAAAACGATGAGACCCAGCCTGGTCCCCAGGTCCAGGACCCGTCGTCCACCGATGAGTCTCAGCACGGCGAGGATGACCAGGTAGATCGCGTAGACGTGCAGAGGCACTCCCATCATCCAGGTGAAGGCGGCCAGCCCGGCGGCGATGACCAGACCACCCACAACTACCATGGCCTCGACCTGGCGGGTCATCTGGCTGATGCCCCAGGCGAAGAGGATGAAGGGCAGGAAGAAGGCGTTCAGCTTGGTCAGCAGCGCCAGCCCGAAGGCGATGCCGAACCACACGGCCCGTCGGGGGTGCTTCACACCAGCGTAGAAGGCCCAACTGGCCAGGAACCAGGTGAGCATCATCATAGTATCCAGGGTGGCGAACTGGGCCTCGGCCATCACCCGGGGAAGGAGCAGGAAGGCGATTGCCGTGTAGAGGGCCACCCGCCCGTCCACCTCCTTCCGCACGAAGAGGTAGAGCAGCGCCACCACCACCCCGTAGGCCAGCACGGAGACCAGCCTGGAAGCGAAGATGACGTTGGTCACGAGGATCAGCGCGTACGTGACGACGCCCATCACCAGCTTGGCCAGCGGCGGGTGCTGATGGTTCCAGTGCCAGTAGGGGTCGATGTCCTTGGCGTAGGCCGTACTCGGCCCGCCGAACAACCACTCCGCGTACCTCAGCCCGGGGAAGACCGTGTGCGGCTCGTCCCAGGCCAGACCCGGCCGCCAGAAGCTGATGGACAGGAAGAAGAGACCCACCAGGGCCAGCAGCAGCGCCACCAACGCCGGCCGGGCCCGAAGCCGCGCCCACCACCCCGCCGTCCGCTCGGGCCCTGCGGGTACCTCCGCGCTCGTGTGAGACTCACCCATCGTTGACAGCTCTCTCCTCTGTGACCGTCAGTCGCTGGGGGACGCGTCTTGGCCAGGCACTATCCAGCACAGGAGGAGACCCCGGTGCTCACGGACGAAGACGGCCCGCTCCACCGTCGCCGGAGCCAGCAGCTCCCCGCAGCCCTGACGGGTGAGCCAGCCTTCCCGTCGGCAGACCACCACGTACCGGGCGTCGGGCGCCAGCGGGCCCACGGGGATGAACGTCTTGGCCAGGTAGCCGTGCTTCTGCAGGAAGCCGGGCACCTCCTTGGCCATCCCCACGAAGGAGACACGGGGTCGGCGGCCCTCCCCGTCGCTGACGGGCACCAGTTCCGTCAGGGCGGCCACGGACTTACCGTCGAAGGCCTCTCCCCAGTAAATGCTCTCGAAGCCCAGACGTTGAGCGCCGACTCGGCCGCCAGTCAATATATTATAATAGGTGAGGTGAAAAGGCCAATCCCATATCAGGCCCCAGGCCTGGGACGCCAGGAAGCCCGCAGCCAACACCTGGGCCAGCCGACCCTTCCCCCGCAGCAACCTCCGAAGCCTCAGGTACCCGGCCTCCAGACCCAGCCCGGCCAGCACCGCCAGGAAGGGAAAGGCGGGCAGGAACAGCCTCACCCCGTCGTACTTGGGAGCCCACGGCAGTGACGCTGCACCCAGGATGACCAGCACGTTGACCAGGGACAGATCTGCGACCTCGCTCCTGAACCGCCGACCGACGACACCCAGCGCACCGACCAGCGAAGCTGCCAGCAACCCCACGGGCACCGTCACTGCCAGCATCACCAGCGGGTAGTGCCAGGGGGCCTGGCCTTCCCCGTACGTGTGCCCCAGGTAGAGCACGGGGACGGCGCGACCCCCCACCTTGTCCAGCCCGTAGGCCAGCACCCGGGCCGCCGTATCGTGGTAGAGCCAGGGCCAGCCCACCAGGAAGAGCAACGGACCCAGCATCAGGGTCGCCAGGATGGGTCCGACTGCCCGCCTCCGGTAGCGGGCCACGGCCCAGGGCCAGAGAACGACGGGAAGGAAGAGGGCGTTCACCTTGGTAAGCAGGGCCAGCCCGAACGTGACTCCAGCCAACAGCGCCGGCCTCGACCAGGCCGAGCGCCAGCCCTCCCCGCCCCGCTGCACCGCCCGGTGGAAAGTCACCACGGCCAGCAGCCAGGTGAAGGCGACGGGGGTGTCCAGAGCAGCGAAGTGGGCTGCCCCGAAGACCCGGGGAAAGAGGAGCAGGCTCGCCGCCGCCAGCAGCCCCGCCCGGCGACCCCACCCCGGCTCCACCCCTCGACCTGCCTCGGGGCAGGCAGGTCCAGCGCCCCGAACTCGCCCAAGAGACCCTTCGCACCAGGCACCCAGGAGGGCCACGGTCGCACCCAGGCAGAGGGCCGGGGCGATGCGCGCTGCGGCCACTATCCCCAGCAGCCCGTCGAACAGCCTCACGCAGATGCCTATCAGGAGTTGTCCCAGAGGCGGGTGGACGTGCTGCCAGCGCCAGTAGGAGCGGATGGTCTCTCCGCTCAGGCCGCACCGGCCCTCGCTGAACCAGCGGGTGTAGGACGTACCGGCGCGGATGTACTCCGGTTCGTCCCACCCGAGGCCGACCTGGGTCACGCCGGAGAGCACCAACAGCGCCACCCCCAGCCCCACCCCCAGCCAGAGGCGGCCGAGCTGCCCGCCGGCGACCGCACCCGGCTTCCTCATTGAGAGCACCTCCCCTGAGAGGACGTTCCTGCG
>CAZIBA010000373.1:0-3559 GCA_964536795.1 uncultured Planctomycetota bacterium
CGGCGACTCCCTGGAAGCGGACGCCCGGGCCGAAGCCCTGACCCAGGTCGAGGGCCTGGTGTTGAGAAGCGGCACCAAGGTTACGCCGAAGTTCTTGGCCGGGACCCCGCGGCTGCGGTTCATCGTCCGGGCCGGTGTGGGTGTGGACAACATCGACCTGACCGCCTCCAGCCGACAGGGCATCGTGGTCATGAACACCCCCGGCGGAAACACCACCAGCACGGCCGAGCACACCTGGGCCATGATCCTGGCCCTGAGTCGGAACGTCCCCCAGGCCAACGCGGCGCTGCGGGCCGGACGCTGGGAGCGGAAGAAGTTCGTCGGCACCCAGTTGGCCGGGAAGACCCTGGGGGTGATCGGTCTGGGTCGGGTGGGGACGGAGGTGGCCCGTCGTGGGGTGGCCTTCGGGATGCGGGTGCTGGGCTTCGACCCCTACTTCGACCCCCAACGACTGACCGACGTCCAGGTCTCCGTCGTGGACAAGCTCTGCGACCTGCTGAGCCAGAGCGACTACGTCACCGTGCACACCCCGCTCACCGACGACACCCGGGGGATGCTCGGGAAGCGGGAGTTCGCCCTGCTTCAGCCCGGGGCGCGGGTGGTCAACTGCGCCCGGGGAGGCATCGTCGACGAGGACGCCCTGTACGAGGCCCTGCTCAGCGGCAAGGTGGCCGGGGCGGCCCTGGACGTCTACACGACCGAGCCGCCCACGGGAAGCCCGCTACTGGAGCTGGAGAACGTGGTGGCCACCCCCCATCTGGGAGCTTCCACCGGAGAGGCCCAGGTGGCCGTGGCCTGCGAGGCGGCCCGGCTCATGATCCAGGCCCTGGTCCACGACCACGTCGAGCACGCCGTCAACCTGCCCGGACTCACCGCCGCCGAAGAGCCGGTCATCGCCCCCTACCTGGCCCTGGCCGAAGCCCTGGGCAGCTTTGCCTCACAGTTGGCCAAGGGTCGGCTGCGGGCGCTTCGGATCACCTACAGCGGCGAGGTCGCCGTCCGCTCCACCCAGCGCATCACCCAGCACCTCACCATGGGGGTGCTCCGACCCCTCATCGATGAGCCGGTCAACGTGGTCAACGCGGCCTTGCTGGCCGCTGAGCGCGGGGTCCGCATCGAGGAGCTCAGGAGCACGGAGCAAAGCGACTTCTCCACCTTGCTCAGTGTCGCCCTCAGTACCGACCGGGAGGAGCGCACGGTGCGCGGGTCCCTCTTCGGCAAGAACGAGCCCAGGTTGGTGGAAGTGGATGGCTTCGAGGTGGACGCCATTCCCCGGGGCGAGCTGCTGGTCGTCTTCGACCGTGACCGCCCGGGCCTCATCGGCGAGATCGGTCGTATCCTGGGAAGCTTCGGCATCAACATCGCCCGCATGACCTTCGGTCGCAAGGCGGTCGGCGGCGAGGCCATCACCGTCCTGAACCTGGACAAGCCACCGTCCGACGAGGTGTTGAAGGCCGTGGAGCAGGTGGACAGCGTCTACCACGTCCTTCACGCCAGGCTTCCCGGGTAACCGGGAGACCATCCGCTTGGGAGTGCCCGGCGATGGCACGTGAGAAGGTTGCGCCCCTCCTGGCCGTCACCATGGGTGACCCGGCCGGCATCGGCCCCGAGGTGGTCCTCCGGGCCCTGTCGGAGACCCAGCTTCCCCCCGAGGTGAGACTCCTGATAGTGGGTTCGGCATCCGTTCTTCAGGAGCGGGCCGAGAGGTTGGGGCTCCCCTACGGACTGGCCACCGTGGAGACGCCGGCGGAGCTGCGGGACAGGGACCTTCCACGAGCGCTCCACCAACCCGGGGGCGTGGACGTGGCCGGTGTGCGCCTCGGGGTCGCCTCGGCGGTCGGCGGTCGGGCGTCGCTGGCCTACGTCGAGCAGGCCGTGGACTGGGCCCTCAGCGGCCAGGTGGACGCCCTGGTCACCGGGCCCATCAACAAGGAGGCCCTGCTGCTGGCCGGCTCGGCCTTCCCCGGTCACACGGAGCTCCTGGCCAACCGGACGGGCTCCAGGCAGGCAACGATGATGCTGGTGGGCGGGGGCCTGCGGGTGGCCCTGGTGACCACCCACGTCGCCCTTCGCCGACTGGCCGGGCTCATCAGGGTTGAGCGCATCCTGCGTACCATCGTGGTCACTGATGAAGCCCTGCGGAGCTGGTTCGGCGTCGAGAAGCCGAGGCTGGCCGTCTGCGCCTTCAACCCCCACGCCGGCGACAGCGGGCGCTTCGGCAGCGAAGACTCGAAGGTGGTGGCTCCCGCCGTCCAACGGGCCGGCAAGAAGGGCATCGACTGCGCCGGACCGCTCCCGTCCGACGCGCTCTTCCATCACGCCCGTCAGGGGCGCTACGATGCCGTCGTCGCCCTCTACCACGACCAGGGCCTCATCCCGGTCAAGCTGCTGGCCTTCGACAGCGCCGTCAACGTCACCCTGGGCCTGCCCATCATCCGCACTTCCGTGGATCACGGCACCGCCTACGACATCGTCGAGCAGGGCACGGCCTCCTGCCGATCGCTGGTGGAGGCGGTCAGACTGGCCGCTGGCTTCGTCGAGCGCGAACGGAAAGCACGGCCCGGACACGTATGCTGACCCGTACGGGCCCGCACGGACTCAAATCGGATGAGTGAATTCCAGACCCTGACCTTCATCAAACGGGAACTGGCCCGCCGGGGGCTCCGGCCAGTCAAGGGCCTGGGGCAGCACTTCCTCATCGACGGCAACCTGCTGCAGCTGATGGTGGAGGAGGCCGGGGTGGGGGAGGGGGACCTGGTGCTGGAGGTGGGCTGTGGCACGGGAGGGCTGACGGCCCTGCTGGCCGGAGCGGCCGGGCAGGTGGTCGCCGTCGAGCTCGACGATCGTCTCCTGAGCATCGCCCGGGAGGCGCTGGCCGACTTCGAAAACGTTACTTTCTGGGCCGGCGACGTCCTGGCCGGCAAACACACCCTGACGCCCGAGCTGGTGGAGCTCGTCGGCGGGAAACTGTCGGGGGCCGGAGCGCGACGGCTCAAGGTGGTCTCGGACCTGCCCTACAAGGTAGCGGCGCCGGTCATCGCGAACCTGTGGGAAAGCGAGCTTCCCGTGGAGCTGATGCTGGTCACCGTCCAGCGCGAGCTGGCCGAGAGGCTGGTCGCGAAACCGGGAACCAAGGCCTACGGCGGCCTCACGGTCAAAGTGGCCGTCCGGGCCGAGGTGGAGGTCTTGCGCATACTTCCAGCGAGCGTCTTCTGGCCCCGGCCGGCGGTGGAGTCGGCCTTCGTCCGCCTGCGCCGACGACCGAAGCCGATGATTCTCAGGACCGACTACCGGGCCTTCAGCCGACTGGTGGACGCCCTCTTCAACCATCGGCGCAAGACCCTAAGCCGGGCGCTCAAACTCGCCGCCAAGGAGATGGGGGGAGGTGAGAGCGCCCCTGTGCCTCTGGCCCCGAGCGGCCTGGCAGCCCAGCGCGTGGAGCAGCTCACGGTCGCTGACCTCATCGGACTGTCGCAGGGCTTCCCGAGGCCCGGAAAGACACCTTAGGCAGCGCAGAGGAAGGACGGTCCCCATGGACTACAGCAGCAGACGAGAAGAG
>CAZIBA010000374.1:0-3549 GCA_964536795.1 uncultured Planctomycetota bacterium
GCCAGCTTGAGCAGCCCGGCAGCTACCACGCCAAGGACCGCGCACGCCAACAGCCAGGTGACGACGAACAGGATAATGTGGAAAGCAATCGAAGGGTCCTCCTTGTAGATGATGTCCCAGACGTATTCGACGACGTGATCGTTGAAAAGCTCGACGGGGACAGCTAGCGGGTCCGGTGGACGGTCGCCTCCAATGGCCCAGACCCACACGGCCACCACGCCCAGGTAAAGCCCGCCAAGAAGCGGGAAGGTCAGGACGAGCAGCCAGTACGGGAACCCGCTATCCTTTTCTGCCATCTCCCCCTCCCCCAAGGACCACGGCATTCACCAGGGCCGCCAACGCTCCCAGCAGCAGTCCTGCAACAAAGAAGGACCCAACCCACACCAAGCCAAAGACAAGCAGGAACGTCGCCATACCGTGACTCCAAAAGTCAAGGCGCTCCACCCCCACCATCTTGTACAAAGGCTCGAAGACCGCTTCATCGAACCATTCGAAAGGGGGCGTGAGCACGTCAGATGCGCCCCAGTGCCCCACCCCGGCCATCAGCAACCAAAGCCCGAAATAGAGCGCGGCCACAACCGGGGGTGCGGCGACGATGAGTCCGACCGGGAGGCCTCGACCACGTTCAGCCATCGGTTCGAGCTTCTCCGTCGCTTCTAATCTCGGGCAGTATCGCGTGCACCAAGGCCACGGCCCCGTAGAGCACCAGCCCCAGGACCACCGCGGCGACTTCCCAGGTCGTAAGTGCGATGACGATGAGCTTGGCTTCGCCCTGCCAGGGCTGCCAGTCCCGGGCCACGGGCATCACGACGTACTTGGCGAAGAGGAAGGCCGGGGTAGCGAGCACCCGCACGACACCCTCCACTTCCGGGGAGATGAGGCCCACGAAGCTGCCCCTGTCCTGGGACATCAGATGGACCACGGGCACCACCAGGTAGACGTTGCCCAGGATGAGTATGCCCCAGAACCACCACCTCGACGGCCACCTACTCACCTGAGCCATTTCGACGGTCCTCTCTCTCCGACGATTCCGCAACGATCGAGCAGACCAGCAGCGCTGACCCGTAGCCCAACAGACCCAACAGCGCAGCCCCCACCTCCCACAGCACCAGACCCACGAGGTATAGGTGGGGCGGCATCAAGAACAGGCCGCGAATGCCCTTCCATTCCACCCACAAGCCAACGGCGAGGTCCTCAAAGACGAGCTTCGCCGGGAGCTCGAAACCCGTGATGATGGACGCAGCAGGTTCGCCTCTCCGGAGGGCGAAGCGCCAGGCCACTAACTCCAGCACGGCAACCAGCAGCAGGTACGCATTGACCAGCACGGGGAACACCCAGAACCACCACTTCGAGGGTCCGCTCTTCCCGTCAGCCATCGGCGCTTCCCTCCTGGCCCGACTCCTCACGAGGGACGATGACGCACACCAGCGCCGCAGCGCCGTACACCAGCAGCCCGGCAGCGACCGCACAGAGTTCCCAGAGGCCGCTTATGAGGACCAGGGCCGCTGGCTCCCCCAGTGAACGAGCGTCGACGTTGAGGACCTCCATCAGAGGGCCGAACAGCCCATCGACGAACAGCTTGGCCGGCAGGATGGAAACTCTGGCGGCGAGGTGGAGGAAGGTGCGGAGGCGCCCCGTAAAGACCCCCCCCCTGAACACCCCGCACTCCAGGGCCCAGAGAGCCGCGAAGAACAGCGCCAGGTAAACGTTGGCAAGGATAGGCACAATCCAGAACCACCACCTGGACGGCCAGCGCTTCTCACGAGCCATCGTTCCGCTCCCCCTCGCCACCGTTCTCCCCCGGGATTATGAGATACACCAGCGCCGCAGCGCCGTAGACCACCAGCCCCACCACTGCCGCGGCCAACTCGTAGGACGCTGCGAGAACGCCCACGTAGACGGCCAGGTTCCCCTCGTACAAGTCGAGCGCTTCCGCGATGGGGTCGACGAAGCTGTCACCAACGAAGCGTAGCGGCAGATAGAGGAAGTTCAAGATGGCCTCTCTGGCCGGGCCTCCCGAAGCGTAAAGCGAGAGGGGGTCAAACAAGCCTATGAAGAGGTAGAGGTTCAGGGCGAGAAATGGGCCCCAGAACCACCACCTGGACGGCCAGCGCTTCTCACGAGCCACGGCAAGCTCCTTGCGGTCCTTGGTGGGTTGCTGCTACTCGCTTCGTCCCTCTCCTCTGTCCTCGGGGACGGCCAGGTGCACCAGGCCGACCAGGCCGTAGAGGCCCAGGCCAAAGATGAGGGCCAATCCCTCCCAGAGCGCAGCCAGCGCCGCCAGCGACCCGAAGCTGAACCAGCGCGCATCGGTCATGCCAAGATCCGAGTGCACCAGCGTCCGCACGAACAGGTCCGCCGGCCAGAGGAGAAGGGAGGTGAACCAGTGGTACTGCCAGACCAGTCGGCTGGGCGTCAGCCAAAGCCAACCGGCCACCAGCATCAGGTACACTGTGGCCAACACGGGTACGGACCACACCAGCCATTTGGGCACGCTGTCGCGTTGCTCGCGCATACTCCCCCCCGGGACTGAAACGTCACCCCACCCGACACCGGGTGAGCGGCCGCTCGTGCTACTGCTCCAGGACCTCCGACATTTCGACGGGTCGGCTTTCTTTTGCGCTGAGGAGGGCCGCGTTGACCACGGCCACGGCCTGGGTGGCGAACTCGGCGCTGTTGACGGGTGTATCGCCGGTGCGGGCGCAGTGGACGAACTCGTCGAGCTTGTCGGGTCCGCGGACGTCGTCGGGGATGTCCGGGGTGCGGTACTTCCAGGTGTCGGCGGTGATGATGTGCAGTCCCTTCTCCTGGTAGCCCGGGTTGGCGAAGAGGTTGCCCTTGGAGCCGTAGAAGCGGAAGTAGGCGGTGTTGACGGCGACGGCGTAGCTGGAGGAGACGCAGGCCATGGCCCCGTTGGGGTACTCGACCAGGAGCATGGCCGCGTCGTCGATATCGTGGGGCGTATAGTCGTTCCGGGTGAAGGCCGTCACCCGCTTGGCCTGGCCGAAGAGGAGGTAGAGCGTGGCGGTCTTGTAGCAGCCCACCTGGATGAGGGCACCGCCCGGGCAGGTGTTGGCGTGGGCCCGCCACTCGTCCCCCTCGAGGCGCAGGCCCCAGCCGCTGGACTGCTGGGCCTCGGCCATGATGACGTCGCCGATGAGTCCCTCATCGATGACCCACTTCATCCGGAATGCCGAGTGGGCCGTGCTGGAGCCGTGGTCCACGTAGCAGAGCACGCCGGCGTTCTTGCACGCTGCCTCCATCTGCCTGGCCTCGGCCACGGTGTCGGCGATGGGCTTGGTGAGGTAGACGTGTTTGCCAGCCTCGGCCGCGGCCTGAGTCTGCTCGAGGTGGAGGTAGTTGGCGGTGAAGATGAAGACGCCCTCGATCTCCGGGTCGGCCAGCATCTCCTCGTAGGTGGGGGCGATGCCGACGTTCCACTTCTCGGCGAAGGCCTTGGCTTTGTGGGGTTTGTAGTGGTAGCAGCTCTTCACCCGGACCTGGGGGGCCTCGGCCAGGACGTTCTTCATCCGGTTCTCACCCCACATC
>CAZIBA010000375.1:0-3541 GCA_964536795.1 uncultured Planctomycetota bacterium
ACCGCTCCCGCTGCCCGAGCGCCTGCCGGACGACCTGGACGACGGCCTCGTGCGTTCCCGTCAACTCCAGGTTGCCGGCCGCCAGCAGCAGGGCCAGCAGACAGTAGCGCTGGGCCTGGGCCTGTTGTCGGACGTCCAGCTCCGCGGCCCCCTCGGCTGGTGGCTCGCCGAGATCGTCGGTGACGCAGGCCTCCAGCACCGGCCTGTACTCGCTCAGGTACTGCGGGATGAGCTCGTTGAGGAGGGCCGTCGCTTCCGTCGAGCCCAGTTTGCCCAGGTCCCGGCACAGTTGCAGGACCCGGTAGTCCTGGCGGAACCGCTCAAGCTCGCCGGCGTCTGTCTCCGCCGGTATGGGAAGGGTCCGGGGCAAGGTGTCGTCGGCGTCCGGCCGGACTTTGAAGGCTCGGCCGTCGGCCAGGAGCGCGATCCTATCGACCACTAACTCCCGGGAGAAGGGACGCTGCGCCTCGGGACTGCCCACGGCGACCGGCGGGCCCAGGCGGGTGACGAGGTACACGGCCACCACGGACAGGACGCAGAGAACGACAGCCACCAGCAGAAGGACCACGGCCACTCGCTGCCTCGCTTCCATAAGAGACCCCTTCGCTGTCTCGATCTACTGCTTCTGGGAAAGGCGTTCGTAGTACTTCTGGAGAAGCTGCTCGTAGCCTTCGGGGGTGGCCTGGGCGCGGGCGTCGGCGATCTCGTCCCGCAGGTAGGGTGGAAGCGGAGCGCTGCGGTCGTAGCTCATCCGCACCTCTCCCACCAGGAAGGCCCGGGTGTCCTTCAAGGTCTGCAGGAGCACCGGTCGCTGGCGCAGCGCGCTGCGGTAGCGGCCCGAGCGCAGGTCGAGCTCGATCTCCTCCATGCTGGTGATGACCTCATCGAGCTGGCTGGTGGGGTAGTTGACCACCTTGAACTGGACGGCCACCGACTCGGCCCGGTTGCGGAGCTGGGCCTGTCGGCCGGCCAGCCGCTGCATCTGCTGGGAGACTTGGGGGGGAATGGGGCCTTCCAGGCCTTCGGCCCCGGCGCCACTGAGCTTGCCGCCACCGGTGGCCCCGCCGGCGGGTTCCGGGTCGCGGTCGTCTATCTGACCGGCCTGGAAGGCGTCGGGGGTGAGCCGGGTGGGTGTCTGACGGCCACCCTTGCCGGTGGCCGTGTCTTCCACCATCTCCCCGTGGGCCTTGCCGGTGCGACCTTCGCCACTTCGGCCCCCGATCTCGCTGGCGTTGGGGAGCACGTTTCCGGTGACGCCCTGGGCGCTCATGTTAGAGATGGGTCCGTCCAGCGCGGTCCAGCCGGCGCCCTTGTCCAGGGAGTCGGCCCAGGCGCTGGAGACGTCCTCCACGTCCTCGAAGAGGTCCTCCTCCTGCTCCATCAGGTCGCCGATGATGTCCTCCAACTCGGCCGGGAGCTCGGCCATGGGCACCTCGTAATCGGTCAGGGGCTCCTCCATCACCCACTTCAAGCGGTCGGGCATGTCGTCGAGCCACTTCTCGATGTGGGTGGTGAGCTCCTCGGCCAGCTCCAGGCCGGCCTGCTCCAGGGGCACGGCCATCTCCACGGCCTTCTCGCTGAGGGCGTCGGCGGCCATCTCCACGTCACTGTATATCTCCAGGATTTCTTTCAGCAGGCTGGGGTTGGAGAAGTCCTGCTCGGGGAGCTTGCTGAAGTCGGCGTAGGCCTCCTTCATGAACTTGGCCCAGTCGTCCTCGATGGCCTCCAGCTCGCGCAGCTTCACCAGGTCCTCCTCGGTGAAGTCGTCCACGGGCTTCTTGCGCAGGTCTTCCGAGCCGTCGATGACCTTCTTCTGTTCCTCGATGAACTCCTCGAGCTTCTTGGCCAGTTCCTGCAGCTTCTCCCGGACGTCGCTGGGGAGGTCGCTGGCCTCCCGGCCTTCCATCTCGTCGGAGGTCTGCTGGGCCAGGACGGGCAGCACCTCCAGGAGCTTCTCCAATACCTCGATGATGTGCTGCTGCACCTGCAACAGTTTCACCACCTTGCTGCTGGCCAGCGGTGGGTTCTCGGCGGCCAGCAGGGAGTCGGTAAGGACCACGGCCTCCACCATGTCCGAGGCCCCCAGGGCCAGCAGCACCCTCTTCACCTGGCGCAGACGCTCCAGGGCGCTGTCCACGTCGTCGGCCAGGGCCAGGGTCCGGGTGCGCACCTCGACCTGACCGGCCCGCACCGGGTCCACCTTGGAGCGGAAGGTGGCCACGCCCATGGGTTCGGCCAGGTCCAGGGCCGACGTGCGGGTGGACTTCTGGAGCTCCAGGACCTTGCGCAGCTCCTCCTCCCAGGCGGAGAACTGCTCCTGGAGGCGTCGCCGGGCCTCGGCCGGGTCCTTGACGTGAAGCAGCACCCGCCTGGACTCACCCGTGCCGGGTCCGGGCACGGCGCAGTTGTCGGTGGCCGCAGCGTAGACGGTGACGGTGTCGCCGTCGTGGTACTCCCCGGCCGCCAACTCGATTGCCTGGGTGAAGGAAGCGTCCCGACGACCCAGGCCGCCCCAGGTCTGGACGGGCTGCTCGCCATCGTCGTTCTTCTTCAAGCGGAGCTCGAGGCGTACCAGACCGTAGTTGTCGCTGGCCTTGAAGGACACCGGAACCTGGTCCCCGGGAGCCACCGTCTCGTCGCGCGTGGGGGCCATGAGCACGACGTTAGGCGGGGCGTCGGCGATGGCCTCCAGTCGGCGCTGGGCCGGGGGTTCGTTGGTGTAGCCCTCTTCGTCGGTGAGGTGGATACGATAGGTGCCGCCCTTCTCGACGTAAAGGCTGGCCCGGAGGGTACGCCCGTCGGGGTCGATGGACAGGGGTCCCGTATCCTGGTCGTCCAGTTGGGTGTGGGCCAAGCTGATGGGCTTGTTGGCCAGGATGGTCAGCCGCGCGTAGGAGCCCACGGGTGCGGAGATGTTCCCCAGGCTGTCCTCTTCGGTCCTGGGCGGGAGGCCGGTGTATGGGGGATACTCGTAGGTCACGTCCAGGCGCTCGACGGAGGGCCTGTGAGCCACCCGCACCTCGAAGAGCTCCGACTCCGAATCGCCTACGGTGACGTAGTAGCTGAGAGGAACGATCACGTCCTCGATGCGACCGGTGAGCAGGCCCGCACCCACCGGTGCCAGGGCCAGCTCCTGTGGTCGACCCTCCTGGAGACGGTACTCCAGGGTCCCCTCCCCCACCTCGCCGCTGCCCTCGCTCAGGGTGACCTGGACGTCGAGGTCGGAGCCGTAGATGACGGTCGTACTTCCGGGTGCGACCGAGTCGATGCCCACCGAACCAACCACGGGAAGGTGGCTTCTCGGATGGAGGACGCGCTCCAGGGCGTTGGCGAAGCGACCGGGCATGAACCCGGCGTAGAGCACCAGCCCGGCGAGGACGCAGGTCGCGGCGAGCCCGGTCCGCTGAAGCCGGGAGCGGTCCACGGCTCGGCGGAGGTCGTAGGGCTCGATGTTGCGGGCCACCTCGGTCAGTTGTCTCTCCACCAGGGCCCGGCTGGGCACCCGCTCGTCGCGGGCCAGTTGGACGGCGTTGATGAGGCC
>CAZIBA010000376.1:0-3539 GCA_964536795.1 uncultured Planctomycetota bacterium
GGACGAGGCAACTCCGCGGTAACGAAGTCGGTCCGCTCCCAACTCAGAGGGTTAAACACCAGGATCGGGGTGCCCACCTCGGGATGGGCAATCTGTCCGCCCAGTTCTTCCATTGTCTTCTTGGTAATGTCGTCCGTAATCTGCCGGGCCTCCCGGGCCCACGCGGGGAAAGTCATGGTCTTCCGGTCGGTGTTGCCCCAGTTGTGTGTGCTCACGCTCAGGATCAGCTCCCAGGCCCGGTCGATGTCTCCAGCGGGATAGTCTCCGACGCCCAGAAGTTCGGCAAACGCGCAGAGCTTCTCGGCGATGGGCAACCTCTCCTCCACGTAGGAACGGTCGATGTACTTCGTCGGTCCCCACCGGAGGTAGAGACATTCTCCGTGGTCGGTGTGTCCCGTCCTGCGGGGGATGGTCACACGGCCCGAGCGCTCTCGTTCGAGTACACGATCGACGTATTCCCCCTGCAACCCCATCCGGAGTGAAACCCCCGATTTCGCCCCTTCGTCGCGGTTCCACCGCTCGAGTTCGTCGGCAAACGCCGTCCACGACGGCATCCCGTCGTCGGAGCCAGAGCCGGAGTAGTAGAGAAGCCCGACGCCGTCCAGCATGGTGCCTTGCTGTGACGATCTGATCACCTTCGGCCTGGGCCCTCGCCGATCGCTCAGGCTGCAGTAGTGTGCGTGGATCAATAGAACGCTGGACCCGTCCAAGCCCGTGTAGCGGGACACGCGTGTCCCGCCTGGATCGGTCTTCCACGACTGCAGCGACACCACCCCGCACTTGGCCAGTACCTGGGCCAGTTGAGGCGTCACATCTGCCAGTTCACCCGTCTTGACCAGTCTCGAATCGTACCCCAGTTCGCGTTTTAGAAAGTCCTTTGCGCAGGCGATCTGCCGGACCATCAGCTCGCCCGAGAGATCAGCGAAGTGAGGGTTGGTCCAGGCGGCGCTGATCTCCAGCTTCCCCTCCTCCAACAACTGCCTTAAGGCAGCCCTCTGTTCTGGGTGGCCATCCAGGAAATGCTTGACCGCCAGTACGTGCTCCACGTTGTATCGCGCCCGGGGATCGGTCTTCGCTGCCTCGATGAACGCGGTCAGACATCGGTCATAGAGGTCCAGCGATTCGAGAGGCGGACGCGTGAAATCGATGTCCATGTGCGTGGATGGCACCACAACGATCTCCTCGGCGGCGAGCTCCGGGCCGGCGAGCAGAGTTAGGATCAGCACCGTCTCCGTGACCGCTGCCAGCCACAGCACCCCGTTGCCCACGCTTCGCCTCCTTGCCTCTCAGGCAGACCAGGTGACCTCTACTGCTCCGCAATCTTCTTGAGCCGGTCGCGTGAGGCCCGGCCGATCCAGGCCGTGCCGAACCGCTGGGAGAGCTCCTCGAACCGCTGCCTGGCCTCTTCGGTCTTCCCTTCACTGAGCAGGCGGTCGGCTTCGTAGAATGCGTCGCCTCCGGTGGTGAGGGCATCGGCAAAGAGGGCCTGGGCCTCTTCCCGGGTGGGAACGTGGACATCTTTCAGCTTCGCCAGTATGGGCGGGTTCTCCTCCATCAGGGACGCGTAGGCGCGGGGGTTGCGCTCGCGAAAGAGCCGGGCCCGGAAGTCTGCCGTGATGCCGCCGTGGGCGTCACCGGCGTCTCGGCCGGCGGCCAGGTCGACGTCGGCGATGACGATGGCGTCCGGTTCCCGACCACCTTCGGCGAGGATTTCCCCCTTGGGACTGATGATGAGGCTGCCCCCACTGCGGAAGGCGGAGACCAGGTAGATGAAGTTCTCAGCGGCCCGGGCCCGGAAGCAGACGCGACTGGCTTCCGGACCGGCCATCGAGGCCCCGCCCATGGTGATGTGGAAGACGATGTCGGCCCCGGCCAGCGCGAGGGCCCGGGTGGTCTCGGGGAACACCATGTCGTAGCAGATGCACATACCGACGGTGCCGACGCCGGGGGCCTCGAAGACCGGGAAACCGTCGCCCGGGGTGCTGGCTTCGAGAATGGGGGGATGCACCTTGTGGAAGCGACCTATCTCTTTGCCGTCCCGACCGATGAGGATGGCCGAGCAGTAGACCCGACCCTCCTCGAAGGTATCGCTTCCACAGATGACGTACATCCCGTGCTTGGCGGCCACCCCACCGAAGCGTCTGAGCATCGTCTCCTCCGAGCGGGGGAGGAAGGCGGCCAGCTCCTCCGGGTGCCCGGCCTCCCAGGCGATGGTCCCCAGGGTGTCCTCGGGGAAGGCGATGATGTCGCAGCCCATCCCGGCCGCCTGCTCGGCCAGGGGAACCAGCACGTCCAGGGTCTCGTTGACCTTGGCCAGGGCCTCGTCGGCCGTGGCGACCTTGTGGGAGATGAGTCGGCGTTTGGCTTGGACAGCGGCAACCCGTGTGGTCTTTCCCATGGGCCTTTCTCCTGTCTTTTCTCGAGTGTCGCCCTCATAGCCCCGCACTCCCCCGGCCGGGTTGGCCGGGACCTGGGGGCCGATGTAGTCGGTGGCGACGACGACGTCGTCAAAGCAGACCCGGTTCACCTGCTTGTTGTTATGGACGTAGAGCAGCAGCCACAGGCAGTTCACCTTGAGCCGGTCTGCTAGCCGCCAACGGATGCCCGTGTAGTGGCCTTTGAGCTCGCCGTCGATCCAGAAGGCCTGCTCGCCGTCGGCCTTCTCCGGTGAGTTGGCCTTGACCATCATCTCCATGCAGTACCAGCGGCCCCGGTCGATGAGCACCGCTGGCTTCTCCGGCCGGAAGGGGTTGCCGTAGTACGGGCCGGAGGGGTCGGGCTTCATGTCGACGTAGTAGGTGTAGAACCCCATGGCCCCGGGGGCCGGGTTTCGACCCCAGTTTCGCCAGGGTTCCAGACCGGTCGTGAAGAAGTCGGTACCGTCGGGCTTCTGTCCCGAGCGGCCGAGCTGCCAGCGGTCCTTCAGTCCGGCCAGGTGAACGAAGTGCATCAGGTTGCCCTGGTCGAAGTCGGGGGCAAAGCGGGTGTACCAACGGGCGTGGACCACCTCGTAGCCGGGCATGAAGAGCTTGGTCAGGTCGCCCCCGGTGCCTTCACCGACCCCCGCCTCCAGTTGCACGGCTCCCCGGCCGCTGTGGACCAGCTCCTTCTCAGTCACCAGGCGCACCTCGGGAGGCGCGTTGGGGTCGTTGTCGTCCCATCGGCTGAGGTCGCCCGACTCGAAGTTCTCGGCGAAAATGACCGCTTCGTCCCCTTCGATGCCCAGGTCGCCGGGGTAGCGGGAGGCCAGGCCGGGGCCGTGAGGCGCTCCGCCCGGCGCCGAACGGCTTCCCTCCTGTGCCAGGCACGGTCCAGCGGCCAACAAGAACAGCCCAAGCGTCGCTATTAGGACCCCCGAAGACCTCGCTCTCATTTCTCTCTCCTCCTCAAGTGCCCTCTGGCGCAG
Organism: uncultured Planctomycetota bacterium; assembly: GCA_964536795.1. Classification (GTDB taxonomy): domain Bacteria; phylum Planctomycetota; class DG-23; order CBDVDV01; family CBDVDV01; genus CAZIBA01. Next base: position 3,407 of record CAZIBA010000376.1, read on the forward strand.
CTCTTCGTCACGTCATACCTGCGGGATCCCGTTCTACCTGTTTCCTTTGAATCCTTCGCGCACACCCACGGTAAGGATACCTTCGAAGATGGTCAGGTAGGTATCGACGATCTCCTGGTGGCTGTATTCGTTG
>CAZIBA010000377.1:0-3536 GCA_964536795.1 uncultured Planctomycetota bacterium
CACCCCATGCGGGTAACCTCACCTGAAAACAGGACTTACGAAAACTGGGGATGAGCCAGCCACGGCCCTGCTTGACTTGCCGTGGAATGACGCTATGCTGCCCCTGGCCGCGGAAGAGGCCCTGGACGCGGCCCTGCTCCCCTCTGGAAAGAGAGGAGCGCACCTCCGAAGACGCCGGGGTCCGCTGACCAGCACCCACGCCCGTCGGCAGAACGAGGGGAGGAGGCACCGTGGGTCACAACACCGTTTCGATCAACCGCGCGCCTGTGCTCAGCCTGTGGGCCACGGTCGTTGCCGAGCGCCTGGGCTACGAGCCCGAGGCGTCACTCACCCTGGGCAGAGCCGTAGCCGGGCTCAACGCCCAGTCCAAGGGACGTATGCTCGGCATCTACGGGCCGCCCAAAGGGCCGCATCGAGGGGAGGTGAAGAAAACGGGACTGGGGGAGGACTTCTGGATCGACCTGTGTGGCCGGGGGGTGCCCGCCAAGAACACGGATGAGGGCGTCCGCGCGGTCGTCAAGGACAAGCCCATCGACCCGGCCAAGGTGCAGACCTACCTCAAAAGCAAGTTCGGGGACGACCTGCCGGCCACCCGCGAGGCCATGGAGGAGCTGGCTGCTGCCTTGCCCCCTGAAGAGCTCAGAGAACAGGCCTACGGGATGTACGTCACGTTCCGACCCAAGATCGCCCCCGGCAAGCGGGGCTGGGGTCAGAAGGGCGACCTGGACCTGGACCTGATCCGCTCCCTGGCCAGCGAGGTCTGAGAGCTCGCGAGCGTCACACCAGCTCGACCGCCCTGGAGCAGTGGCACCTGGCTGACACGTTGGCTGGCGGCCCCGGCGTCAGGATCATGCAAGAACTGATGAGGCACGGTTCACTGAGCACCACGGAGCGCAACGTGCAGGTCAGCCCGGCACATCAGGGCCAGACGGTTGGCTTGTTCGAGACCCCGGGATGACGTTGGGGGATGAGGGCAGGCGTGTTCTCCCGGTCCGTGCAGGATGACAGAACGGACCAGGTTGAGCGAGGGCATCTTGCTCCGGATGGCTGAAGCGGCCAAGGACGGCATTCTGAGGAAGAAGAAGTCGGGAAACCGGGCCGGGAGAGCAAGAAAAGATTACGTGTTGGCTGAGGCGCCCTCGCTCTCCAAGGAACATTTGTCTCCGGGGAGCGGACGGCCCGACCAAAGCGGGTGTGGGCCCGGGACCAGAGGCGGGGGGCTGAAGTCGGAATCTGTCAGGGAGCTCAAGGATGAAGCAACGCGAGCCCGCGCGGCGCTACCTGTGGGTGATGGCCGTAGCTTGCCTGCTGCTGCTGGGTGTGGTCATCGGCAACCTGCGTCGCCGCACCAGCGTTAGGCCGCCCAAGGGGGAAGCGGTCCAGGAGATTCCTACGGCGGTTCCGCGTACTGGGGAGCGCGAAGCTCTCCGCGTGGTGTCGCCAGAGGACGAGCAGATGACGGCCGCTGTGGAGAATCTGCCCCTCCCGGAGGACGCTGCCTTGCTGGAGCGCTGGTACGCGCCCGAAGGCCTGAGGAAGTGGAGCGATGCGCAAAAGGTCTGGCAGAAAGGAGCGGACAGGTACATCGACTTCCTGAAAGATGAGGCCTTCGAGGAGGGCGTCTACCGCACCTACATGACGTCGGAACTCCTTGACGTAATGGCGAATGAGGCCAACTGCGAGGCGCACTATCACAGGATTGTCATGATACTTGCCAGGACCCGGCGGTTCAGCAAGCTGATGGCCCACGTGGAGGCAGCTAAGACAGCAGGTGACCTGGACGAGGTGTTGGCAACCCTCGATGCCACGGTGCACCGATTCCTGTCAGAACGGAAGATGGTCGAAGAGGCCATACTCCAACTCGTCGAAGACAAGCCTGAGATCTTTAGGCCGGGCGCTCCGGAAAAGGACAGGTACCCGATGATCGACCTGTTCCAGGGGTTCGCCACCTTTCCTTACGACCTGCCCGAAGGCATCATTCCCGTGAACCTGGAAGGCACCGAGTTGGGGGTAGTGGCGAACTCCTTTCTACTGGGCCTGACAGAAGACCCCAGGGCCCTGGTGCCCCTGCTTGAGATCGCACACTACGACTGCGAAGCATTTGTGGACAAGGTGTGCGAGGCGTTCGGTTCGGACAGCCTCAGAGAGACCTATTACCTTGCCAACATGCGTGTCGTGGGTGACGCGTGTGACCGCATCCTCATGGCCTCTGGATCGCGGGTCCCTCTGCCTCAGCAGGCCCGTGGTATTGCGAGCGAGTACGCCCAGTGGCGCGCAGCTCGAGCGCTTCCCGAACGGAAGGCGGTGCCCGTCTTCTTCTACGACGCTCCCCGGACGGCTTGGCACCTACCCGGCGCCCTTGCCGACTACGACCCCGACACCAACACTTTCCCCCTTGAGCTACCCATCCCTCGGAAGGTCAAGGACGTGCCGGGCCTCAAGGACAAGCCGGGCCTGAGCGACGAGGACATCACCACCATCATGGACTACGCCGAGCGCTTCGACCGAGCCCTCGCCGGCATCCTCCTGCCCGTCTTCCGGATTGATGTCCTCGTGCGGTAGCTCGCCCGTGGTCGACTACACAAGTTTTCTGAATTCCTGGATAGGGGTATTCACTTGACTCCCCTTCACCCCATATCTTGTAGCTCAGCCGCCGGGGAGGTGCCCTCGAGGCCCCGTACCACGGAGAACTGAATGACCCTGGGCATCAGCTTTGCAGTTGCCTTGCCCGGCCTGATCCGGTACACTATGAAGGCAGTTGGGCACTTGCTCAGGAACCACGAGGGGTCCGGGGACCTCGGTGCTGCTGTCGGCGAGCTGCCCGTGTCGTACTGGTGGTCGCACTGCGGACACAGACCGAGTCGCTGCTATCGACTGTGGCGCTGCTGTGTCAGGAAGGGGCTGGCCTACCTTTCCCGTGGTTGTGTGAAGGCGTAGACGACTCACGGGTGGCGTGACACACGCTTAGTGCACACAACGCTTTATGGCGTTCTTATGCGGCTGGGAGGGATGCCTGAGCGGTCGAAAGGGGCGGTCTTGAAAACCGTTGTCCCGAAAGGGACCGGGGGTTCGAATCCCTCTCCCTCCGCCAACGTACGAGGTGACGAGCAGCCGACTGACAAGTACTTCAGCTTGGATCAGTAACGGAACAGCCTGTACGGAGAGGTGCCTGAGTGGCTGAAAGGGACGGTTTGCTAAACCGTTGAAGGGGATAATGCCCCTTCCGCGGGTTCGAATCCCGCCCTCTCCGCCAAGTTCTCCTGCTCTGTCCGCTTCGCCGGTGTCATCGCTCCTGGTGAGGAGGGGGGCGTCGCCGGAACACCCTCACCAGCTTTCCCTCCGCCAATCCCGGGAATCTCCTGACCACTGCCCTCTCGCAGACGCAGCAGTCCCTTGACACACGTCCGACCAAGGAATACCGTCGCCTCGACTTCTTCGTGCACGGACAGGGGGTATCGACACTCAGGTTTGAGGAGAAGGGACGTGAAGACACAGACGCCGAGCCGACTGACCGCAGGTGTTATTGTTCTTGCCGG
>CAZIBA010000378.1:0-3528 GCA_964536795.1 uncultured Planctomycetota bacterium
CCGGTGGGCCAGCGACGAGGGTTGCGACTAAGACTGCTGGGACCCCATCAGGCCACCAACGCAGCGGTGGCGATCGCTGCTGCTGAATGCGCGGCCGAGCGGGGTGGACTGTCGCTCACTGACGACGCAGTTGCTCGGGGCTTGGCTGAAGTGCGGGCACCGGCTCGTGTGGAGGTGATCCCGGGTGAGCCGACGGTTATCCTGGACGCAGCCCACAACCCCGCCTCTGCCCGGGCACTGGCGGAGTCCCTGCGTTTTCACTTCGGCTTGCCAAAGGTGGTGCTCCTCATCGGCATTGCTGCCGACAAGGACGTGCCGGGGACCATGAGGGAGGTGCTTCCCCTGGCCCGGGCAGTGGTGGCGACCACTAACTTGAGTCCCCGCTCGGCGAAACCGGAAGAGCTGGCTCGCCTGGCCCGTGAAGGGGGATGCGAGGAAGTCTACGCAGAGGCCGATGTGGCCAAGGCCTTCGACCTGGCCCGAAGCCTCTGTCAGCCCGGAGAAATGCTGGTCGTCACCGGCAGCTTCTACCTGGCCGGCGCCATCCGCGAACTCATCGATGGCTGACGCTTGACGGGGCTTCCGGGCTTCCTGCGTCTTGGCGAGCGGCCCCTTCAGGCCCGTGCGCCGATCTGCTGAAGCAGGAGTTCGACGGCTTGGGCTGGGGTATCGGCGACGGTGAGCCGAGCGTGGCTGGGAAGACGGTCGGCGTCGAGCTTCCAGCTTCTTAGGGCGACGACGGGTCGGCCGAGCTTGAGGGCGATGGCCATCTCGCTCAGTGTTCCCAGCGAGCCGCCCACGGCGATACATCCATCTCCTGAAGCGGCCACGATGACGTTCCGGGCCTCTGCCAACCCGGTGACGATGGCCACGTCGGTCCAGGGGTTGGCGGACCGTCGGTCGTAGCCGGGCAGAATGCCCACCGTAAGCCCGCCGGCCGACTGGGCCCCCCGGCACACCGCCTCCATCACGCCACCCAGCCCACCGCAGACCACGACCACGCCCCGCTCGCCCAGCAGCCGACCCACCTCTTCGGCCAGGGCCGTCTCCTCAGCCGTAGCGTCGCCGGCGCCGATGACGGAGACGGCCAACCGGGGGCTACCCACGATGAGCCCTCCTCTTCCACCCGATCCGGAGCACCACGAAGCCTCCGATCAGGAGCACGACGAAGAGCACCGTCAGCACGTTGAAGTAGCGTTCGATGAAGCCACCGACCTGTTGGCCGAAGAAGTAGATGATGGTGGCGACCAGGAAGAACCGGGCCGATCGGCTGATGACCGAGGCCAGCAGAAAGCGGAGGAAGTTCAGTCGGGCGATGCCCCCGGCGATGGTGAAGATCTTGTAGGGGATGGGGGTGAAGCCGGCTATGCCCACGGCCCAGACGTCGTAGCGATCGTAGAGCTGCCGGGCCCGCTGGAAGTGGCTCTCCCAGTGGAGCCAGCGCACCAGGGGTTCCACGATGGTGGGCCGGGCGTAGGCCCCCAGGACGTAGCCCAGGCAGCCGCCTGACACGGAACCTACCGAGCAGACCAAGGCAAAGAACCAGATGATCGGGGCCAGCTCTGGAGCGGCCCTCTGCGCCGAGCCCAGGGCCATGACGATGAGCAGGGCATCAGGTGGGATGGGGAAGAAAGAGCTCTCTGCGAACGCCAGCAGGAAGAGGGCGTAGACGGCCCAGGGGCTTGCGGCCCAAGACAATACCCAGGTGTAAAGGTGGTGCAGAATGCTCAACTCCAGCCGCAAGGAGTAAGGTCCTACGGGAAGCCGCGCACAACGATGCCGTGTTCCCGGAGCAGCGCCGTGGTCACCCCCGACCCGGGAACCGTTTCCCCAGCCCGGGCAGTCCAGCACACCCCGCAGGACGGGCTCTTCTCCTTGAACCAGGCCTCGCCGGCACCTGCCAGCTCCGCCACTCGCAGCACCATCCTGGCTCCACGCAGGAAGTGCTCGGTGGCCTCGCCACCGGCGTCGTTCACCACCCGGCTTCGACCGGCGAGCACGTCCTCGCCTGTCCCCCGCTCGAAGTAGTGGCGGGGACGGGGCGTAGGCAGCCCGCCGAGCTGCTCCGGGCACACAGGCACCAGTATCCGGTCGCCGTCGGCCAGGTCCACTTCCTCGCTGGCCGCGGAGCACCCGTCGTACCGGGTGGGAAGTCCCAGCAGACAGGCACTGATGAGGATGACGTCTGCCATACGGTTGTCACCACTTGTGCTGGCTGTATCATACGTCACTGGGCCCGTCCGGAACTCCCAGCTGACCCCGGCCGATGCTACCTGGGGTCGGAGGGACTGTCAACGGCTTTCGCTCAGTCCAGGGACTTGCCTTGGCAGGGGGGCCGGGCCCCGCGCCTCTGCAGGGCCAAGGCGGAAGCGGCTTTTTCTGGCTTCGTGGTTGACTGAGCAGGCCATTACGAGTATGTATATTGTATTAGTAGGCATTTGGACAGGGGAGCGGAAGCCGGGTGACGGACGTCGGCGCGCGTCTGACCGGCAGAAAGGAGGCGCCTCGTGGCACCGATATACGAGGACGTGACAAAGGCCGTGGGCAATACCCCGCTCATCAGGTTGAATCGGGTGACCGAGGGGGCCAAGGCCAGGGTCCTGGGCAAGGCCGAGTTCTGCAATCCGCTGGGTTCGGTGAAGGACCGCATCGGCGTGGCCATGATCGACGCCGCCGAGCGGGACGGCAAGCTTACCAAGGATACGGTGGTCGTCGAACCCACCTCGGGCAACACGGGCATCGCCCTGGCCTTCGTCTGTGCGGCCCGGGGCTATCGTCTCGTCCTGACCATGCCCGACACGATGAGCGTGGAACGACGAAGCCTGCTCAAGCTCCTGGGGGCCGAGGTGGTGTTGACCCCGGGGTCGGAGGGGATGCCCGGGGCCATTCGTAAGGCCGAGGCACTGGCCGGCGATTTCCCCAAGTCCTTTATCCCGCAGCAGTTCCAGAACCCGGTTAACCCCGAGATTCACCGGCTCACCACAGCCGAGGAGATCTGGCGGGACACCGACGGGGCCGTGGACGTCATCGTGGCCGGCGTGGGAACCGGTGGGACCATCACCGGCTGCAGCGAGGCCCTCAAGGCCCGCAAACCCAGCGTCAAGGCCATCGCCGTGGAACCCGCTGATTCTCCGATCCTCTCAGGGGGTCAGCCCGGGCCCCACAAGATCCAGGGCATCGGGGCCGGCTTCGTGCCCGACGTCCTCAACACCGACGTCCTCGACGAGGTCGTCACCGTGGCCAATGAGGACGCCTTTGAGATGTCCCGTCGTCTGGCCCGGGAGGAAGGGATTCTGGTGGGCATCTCGGCCGGGGCCAACGTCTGGGCAGCAGTGCAGGTCGCCCAGCGAGCGGAGAACGAGGGAAAGACGATCGTCACCATACTCTGCGACACGGGTGAGCGGTACCTGAGCACCTCCCTGGCCGACTGACGCCACCGGCTCACCTGACGGACGCTTGACGCCCACTCACCGGGGCGGTAGCATAGCGGGGCAGCATTCTGAACCCAACAGCACGAGGAGGGCCGAG
>CAZIBA010000379.1:0-3527 GCA_964536795.1 uncultured Planctomycetota bacterium
CACAAACACAATGCCCCCGGTGCCGGAGGGGTAAGGAGAAACCTGATGGGTGTGCTGAGGGAGATGGGCTCGGCCGCCGGCGCCTTTCTGGACGGGCTCTTCAGTCTGGACCGTTTCCGACGAGCGGGAGAGCGGGTGGGCTTCGTCGGCGACGCGTTGTTGGGCGGGGTTCTGGTGGCGGCTACTCTGGGGCTTCGAGGTGTGGGTCGGGCGGTGCCGGCGCTTCTTCGCCGGGGGGCCCGGGCGGCGGGTGAGCTCCGTGCCTCCGATCTGCTGGCCCTGGGCATCACGGCCAGCGCGGCCGCCCTGCTCATCCGCTCGAGGATGTGGCAACTGCTCACCGTGGGTGGGCTGCTGGTGGTGGCCGGCTTCCTGCACGGGGTCAAGGAGGGGGAGCAGCACCGACTGGTGGAGCTCCTGGTGTCGATGGACGAGGATCGTCGCCAGGCCTTCATCGAAGCCGCCAACCGGGCCGACGTCACAACGGCACAGGCGATGCTGAACACCTTGGCGCCGGCCGACCAGTAGAGCTCTTCCCCAGTGGGGTCCCCGCGTTCCCTCCTCTTTATCCCGGGCCGCTGGGTACGTTCACATCGCCTCGTGTTGACCTGCTGAAAGTCGCAGAACGCAAGCTGGGCGTGACCGCTATTCGACGTGGACCTGGGAGAGGTCGGCGAAGCGGGAGCTGATGAGCAGGTTGATGTTCTTGAGCAAGGCCAGGCGGTTGTTTCTGAGCGCCTGGTCATCCACGTTGACGAAGACCTGGTCGAAGAAGGTGTGCAGGGGCTGGGCGAAGGTCCGGGCGAAGACCTGCGCAGCGTTCCGGTAGTCACGCCGATCCAGCGATTGCCCGATCCGGTCCCTCTGCTCCTGAAGAAGCTGCCAGAGCTTCTCTTCTTCCGGTTGCTGGAGCGAGCTCTCGTCTACGTCGAGGGGGCCGGTGTAGTCCCGGGTGATGTTGTGGGTGCGCTCGACGGCCTTGACCAGGTCGCGCCAGGCGGGCTCCTGGGCAAGCTCCCTGAGGGCCTCGAGCCTGTGAACCGTGTCGGTCACATCGTCGTAACCCACGGCCAGAGCGGCCCTGACAAGTTCCAGCTCGTGGCCCTTCTCCAGGAGCAGGTTGGTCAGCCTGTCGCGGAAGAAGACGAGGAGGTCGTCCAGCACTTCCTCCGGCGGTCGCTCGGCCTTTTCCGCGAACGGCTCCAAGGCGTTGCTGAGAACCCTCCTCAGTGAGAGAAGGAGATACTGCTTCTCGATGAGAATCCGCAGTACCCCCAGCGCGGCCCGACGCAGCGCGTAGGGGTCTGCGCTGCCCGTCGGGACCAGGCCGACGGCGAAGCAGCCGGCCAGTGTGTCCAGCCTGTCGGCCAGGGCCAGGATGGCGCCGTCATCTGTAGAAGGTACGGGATCGTCGGCCTGGCGGGGGAGATACTGCTCACGGATGGCCCGGGCTACGGCCTCAGGTTCGCCCTCGGCCCGGGCGTATTCTCCACCCATAATGCCCTGGAGTTCGGGGAGCTCGGCCACCATCTCGGTCGTCAGGTCGGCTTTTGCGAGCTCGGCTGCTCGCCGGACTTCATCCTGCTTCTGTTCGCTGAGCCCGAGCTCGGCCACCAGCCCGGTGGCCAGGGAGACGAGTCTGTCGGTCTTCTCCCGGTACGACCCGAGCTTGTCCTGGACGATGAGCTGGTCCAGGTCGGCCATCCGGTCTCTTAGTGGGCGCTTGAGGTCTTCCTGCCAGAAGAACTTGGCGTCGAAGAGGCGGGCGACGAGGACGCGTTCGTTGCCGGCGCGGACGGCCGGGTCGGCTTCGGTGGGTCGGTTGCTGGCCAGGAGGAAGCGGGGGATGAGGTTGCCGTCGGCGTCGTGGACGGGGAAGTAGCGCTGGTGGTTCTTCATCGCCGCCTCCAGCACCTCTCGCGGGAGTTCCAGGTATTCCTCGGGGAAGCTCCCCTCAACCACGTTCACCAGTTCGACCAGGAAGGTCACCTCGTCCAAGAGCTCCTCCTCCTGGAATCGCCCGCCGTGCTTCGCTGTTGCTTCCGCCAGGGCCCGGTGGAGCTCTTCTCGACGCCGGTGGTGGTCGGCGACGACGCCGGCGGCCCCCAGGCTTTCCAGGTACTTCTTGAAGTCGGCCCGCTCCAGGGAGATGTCCTCCGGGGCGAGGAAGGGGTGTCCGCGGGTTAGGCGTCCGGCCTGGAGCCCGGCTGCTTGCAGGGGGAGTACGTCGGTGTCCAGAAGGGCCAGGATGTAGCGGACCGGACGGGCGAAGCGGAAGGCGGGCGTCCGCCAATACATGGATTTGGGAAAGGACAGGCTCGCGATCAAAGGCGGAAGGAGGTCGCAGAGGAGGTCGGCGGTCGGTCGGCCCGGGGTCTGCTTGACGGCGCACAGGTACTGGCCCTTGGGTGTGTCGCGGACTTGCAGGTCATCCACAGTCAGGGCCTGGGAGCGGGCGAAGCCCAGGGCGGCCTGGGTGGGCTGGCCGTCCTCGTCCAGAGCGATCCGGACCGGGGGACCGGTGACCACCTCTTCACGAGCGGGTTGGGAAGGGGGCAGTTCAGCCACGAACACGGTCAGCCGGCGGTGCGTGCCGACGGTGGTTACCTGGGGTTCCCGGTCCAGGGCCTCGGCCAGAGCGGACCGAAGCCCGTGGGCCAACTGCTCCAGCGCTGGCCCGACGGTGTGTGCGGGCAACTCCTCAGTGCCGATTTCCAGCAACAGCTCAGCCACAGTGCCTTTCCCCTTGCCTTTCGGCGACTCAGCCAGCACACTCTATGGGCCGGTGGGTCGGCTGTCAAGGAGGTCACGAGGGCTTCGTTTTCGCTTGACACCTGCTCGAAGACGGTCGTACGATAGCCGGTTGTTGTCAGCCCTGAGTATGGGCGGGGAGCGAGAGATGAACCTGGACGAACTGCTGCGCGAGATGGTCGCGACGGAGAGCTCCGACCTGCACCTGAAGGTGGGTCGGCCGCCCCTGTTGAGGCAACGAGGGGAGCTGCAGGTCACGGAGCGATCCCCACTCACTGAGGAGCAGGTGAGGGGGATGCTCTACGGGATGATGACGGAGAAGCAGCAGCGGGGCTTCGAGCAGGAGTGGGAAGTGGACCTGGCCTATCACCTGGTGGGCGAGGCCCGCTTTCGAGTGAACGGCTACTTCCAGCGGGGGCACGTGAGCGTGGCGCTTCGACTCATCCCCGAGCAGGTGCCCAGCGTGGATGAGCTGCGACTCCCGCCGATAATGAAGGGGCTGGCCCAGCGCAAGCAGGGGCTGATTCTGGTGACCGGGCCGACGGGGTCGGGCAAGTCCACCTCTCAGGCGGCCATGATCGAGCACATCAACCAGACGCAGCACCGACACGTGGTCACCATCGAGGACCCCATAGAGTTCGTCTTCGAGGACAAGGAGGCCACCATCGACCAGCGGGAGGTGGGGACCGACACCCGCTCGCACACCGAGGCCCTGCGTCGGGTGCTCCGTCAGGACCCCGACGTCATCCTCATGGGCGAGATGCGCGATACCGAGA
>CAZIBA010000380.1:0-3526 GCA_964536795.1 uncultured Planctomycetota bacterium
GTCGCCCGATTTGATGTAGCGGTAGACGGTCCGCTTGCTCTCACCCAGGTACTCGGCCAGCTCCTCGATGCTCATCAGATACATGTCGTCATCCCGGAATCCCAAAGCAGGACAGCCGGACATTTGGTGCCATTTACTTCCATTTTACCCCATTTGGCCACGGTGTCAAGCAGGAAACTTGGGAATTCTCCAGCGGAAAGAGGTCGCCAGGCGCGAACCACGGGGGCGCGTTATGCACTGCCCTCGGGCCCCGTAAGTTCTGGCCCGCAGACCTGGCAGTTTTCAAGGAAATCGAATTTGCAGACGGGGTGGGGAAGCGGTATAAAGTAGGGGGGAGTGGTCCTTAGATGTGAGGGTGGTGTCGTGTCTGCTACGGCGCTTGACGGCCGGGTGCTGGTGCTGAACAAGCTCTACCTGGCCGTGCACATCGTGTCGGTCAGGCGGGCCCTCAACCTGCTCTACAAGCGGGCGGCCGAGGTGGTCTCCGTGGAGGCCGACCGCTACAACACCTACAACTTCGAGAGCTGGGTGGAGGTCTCCGAGGCCAAGCGTCGGTTCGAGGCCGAGCTCTACGAGCCCGACGACTGGATCCGGAGCGTCTCCTTCGAGCTCATCGTCCCCCGCATCATCAGGCTCTACGTCTACGACAAGCTGCCAGCCGGTGAGGTCAAGTTCAACCGGCGAAACATCTCCGCCCGCGACGAGGACCTCGGCCAGTACTGTGGCCGACGCTTCCCCACCAGCGAACTCACCCTGGACCACGTCATCCCCAGGCGTCTCGGCGGGGACTCCTCCTGGACCAACGTGGTCTGCTCCTGTGTGGCCTGCAACGTGCGCAAGGGAGGTCGACCACCCCGACAGGCCGGGATGACACTCATCCGCAAGCCGACCAAGCCCCGGCGAAGCCCGGTGGTGAAGCTCCACCTGCGCAAGCAGAAGTACCAGTCCTGGAAGCAGTTCCTGGACGCAGCCTACTGGTCCGTGGAACTGAAGTGAGCCGGACCCACTCCTGGCCGGACGACGTCCAGCGCATCGGGAGCGGAACCTCTCTATGAGCGAACGGGGAGCGGACCGTCGCATCCTGGTCTACACGCCCAACTGGGTGGGCGACGTGGTCATGGCCACGCCCGCTTTCCGGGCGCTTCGTCGACGCTTCCCCCGGGCCCACATCACCTTCCTGGCCCGCAGCTACCTCCACGAGCTGCTCCGGCCCGGGCCCTGGTACGACCAGCTCATCTCCGCCGACGCGGCCCAGGGCTTCTGGGGGCTTCGCCGACTGGCCCGGGAGCTTGGTCACCAGGACCACCGGTTGGCCGTGCTCTTTCCCAACAGCTTTCGCTCGGTCCTGCTGGTCTGGTGGGCAGGTGTCCCTCGCCGGGTAGGCTACGGCCGGGGGGGCCGCAACTTCCTCCTCACCGAGCCCCTGCACGCAGCCAAGGACGAAGACGGCCGATACCTGCCCCGACCCATGGTGGGCTACTACGCCGAACTCGTCGAGTACCTGGGGGCCAGCGTGGAAGACCGCAGGCTGAGACTCCACACCGACGAGGCCACCCGCAGCTCACTCCACGAGCTGCTCTCCGAGCGGGGCCACGACCCGGAGCGACCCACGATCGTACTCATCCCGGGCGCCAAGTTCGGCTCCAGCAAGTGCTGGCCCCCCCGCTACTTCGCCCAGTTGGCCGATCGGCTGCTCAGGGCGCTGCCCTGCAACCTGGTGGTCGTCTGCGGGCCGGGCGAGGAGCCCATCGGCGAGGCCATCGAGGAGCTCACCCCCGACGAAGTCATTCACTTCTGGCGGGAGCCGTTGGGCCTGGGTCGGCTCAAGTGCTTGGTGGCCGAGAGCCAACTCATGGTTACCAACGACACGGGACCCCGCCACTTCGCTGCCGCCTTCGACGTTCCCGTGGTGACCCTCTTCGGCCCCACCGACCAGCGCTGGACCAGAACCAACCACGCCAAGGAGACGGCCCTCCAGGTGACGGGGCTGGACTGCGTCCCCTGCCAGTTGCCCCGCTGCCCTCGCGACCACGACTGCCTGGAGAAGCTCCTTCCCGAGGAGGTGTTCCAGGCAGCACTGGACCTGCTCGACCGCTACCCGCCCGAGCCGGCCTCGCCGACCAGCCGGTCCGCTTGACGGTGGTTGGCGCCCGGCCTATAGTGGGCGCGTTCCGACGAATGTCCCCCTTCCGGGGGTGTGACTGAAGCCAGGCTCGGCGGGAGGAAGACGATGAAGGCCGCAGCAGCTCTCTTGGGCACACTGCTCATCGTGGCCGGCTCCGTCCTGGGTCAGCAGACCAGGACCATCACCGACTTCGAGGACGAAGAGCAGTTGCGGGTGATGAGGGCCTCCGAGGAAGCGTCCTACGCCGACCTGGAGCTGGTCACGCTCGCCGAGGCAGTGACGTCGGGCGAACGGGCCCTCAAACTCACCTTCCACAAGGACATCATGTACCCGGGCATGGCCGGGAACCTGCAGGCCGGCTTCCCGGCCGACTGGCGAGGCTACGACTACCTGCGGGCCGATGTCCTCAACCCGGCGTCGGCGCCCGTTGCCGGTGGACTCCGCATCGACGACGCCGGGAGCACGGGCTTCCCCACCCGCTACAACGGCGGGTTCACCTTCCGGCCCGGTCGGAGCACTCTCGAGGTCCACCTTCCCTCCCTCAAGGTAGAGGACGGTTCACGCCCTCTGGACCTGAGACAGATCACGGCCTTCATGGTCTTCATGGCCAGCCCGAAGGAGGACGTGGTCCTCTACTTCGATAACCTGCGCCTGGAGAAGGCCCCCGAGATTGCCCAGGTGGAGGGGCTGTACCGGTTCGACTTCGGTCCGGAGGACGCGCCCGTCTGGCCCGGCTTCCAGGCTGTCACTCCGGCCACAACCTACAGCGAGGCGCGCGGCTTCGGCTGGATGGACGCCGAGGACGTCCGCGCGTCCCGACAGGGCTGGCCCGACCGCCTGGCCGGCGACTTCGTCCACGGGAACACCTACGGCCGCTGGGAGCTCCCCTTCGCACTTGCGGTGCCGGACGGCACCTACCGTGTCTGGCTCATCGCCCACAACCGCGACCAGAACGGTATGCCCAGCCGAAGTTGGCGGGTCACGGCCGAGGGGAAGCCCATCGCCGACGAGGTGATGACGGCCGAGCGTTTCTACTCGGCGGAGGTCCTCTACCGGTGGCTGGACACGGACTACCACGTCGGCATGGACGCTTGGGCCACCTACGTCGAACCTCGATTGGCTCCTCGCACGGCCGAGGTCACCGTCACGGACGGCCGGCTCGACCTGGTCTTCGACACCTGCGCCCCCTCCGCCCTCGTCGTCTACCCCACGGCCAGGGAAGCGGAGGCAGCACCCGTCCTCGCCCAGTTGGAGAAGGACCGGAGAAAGGAGTTCCACGACAAGCATTTCTACGTGCAGCTCCCCGAACCGGAACGCCCCGTGGCCGAGGCCCTGAAGGGCCACGAGGACGAAGCCGCCGTCGTCTTCACCTCCCACTACCTCCGGCCCATCCACCCCCGC
>CAZIBA010000381.1:0-3518 GCA_964536795.1 uncultured Planctomycetota bacterium
AACGTCTTCGGACAGTTGTACCGGGCAGCGAACTCCTCCCGGGACTCCCGCGTGCGGGAGAAGCCGGTCACCAACTCCAGGTTCTCCGCCTTGGCCACGGCCCCGGAGATGGCCCGGCCGAACCCTGTGATGCCGACCACAGCAACCTTCACCCGTTCGTCTGACACGTGTCGCCTCCATCAATGAAACATACGGGACTATCCGAGAAGAGAGCATCCTACCCGCCCGGCCAGCGGCAGACAAGGCAAAAGCCAGACACCTCACCGCGTGCCACTCCACCCAGCTCACCTGAAGCCGTCATCGGGGGGCCAGAAGCAGCATCTCCTCGAAACTCTCGATGCGGGTGATGGTGGCCGCGTCCAGCGGGCCGGGCCGGTCGCCCTCCAGCGTGAGGATGGGGATGCCCAGTTCCTTGCGAAGCAGCATGTCCTCCATCTGGCGGAAGCAGAAGCTCTGGACGTAGTGGATGAGCCCCCGGAGCTGGCGACGGTCGGCCTCAGTGCGGATGTCGTCGATGCGGGCAAAGACGTCGTAGGGGTAGGTGTAGCGGAGGTACTGCTGCAGGAGCGCAGTCTCGGGCGGTGAGCCGTCGGCCCCCTCTTCCACCGACGGCAACATGGCGAACTGACGCTGCATCTCATTAAAAACCACGCTCAGGTGGTGTTCCTCGAGCACCTCGTAGAAGTCGCTCCAGATAGGTGGCACGCCCAGATAGCCCATCCGAAGACCAGCCACGGTCGTCGGCCGCTGCTCCGCTTCCTGCAGGAACTCGTCCAGCTCCTGCTCGAAGGTGTCGGGGTCGCCGGCGAAGTCGCTGGCCGAGACCAGGTACAGGTGGTTCTCCTGGCCGCTGACCTTGCCGTCCCTCCAAGTCAGTTCGTCGAGGTAGAGGAGCTTGCGCCTGATCCTGTCCAGCCGGCCCTTGGCCTCGGCTGCCTCCTGGTAGGTGACGCCGAACACGTCGAGCAGCTTCTCCACCTCGACCCGCAGCGCGGGCAGGCTCCGGTCGTAGGGATAGGCGAAGGGGATGACCCGCTTGCCCTGGTACTGGAAAAGCTCGATGAGGGCGTGTGTGTTGGAGCAGTCGCCCTGGGTGACGGCGACGATGGCCGCCAGGTCGTCGGCCGCCAGGGCCGCAGCGTAGATGCCCTTCACCCAGCCACAGACGGTGCGCGGGAGTCCCGCCCGCTCGGCTGCGCTCACCAGGGCCGAGGGGTTGTCACTGGTGATGAAGACGTTGTTGAGGTCCACCGGGACCGCCCCCGCCGCCACCAGCACCTCAACGGGAATGGAGGTGGTGAAGCCCACCTTGAGCCCGTGCCACGACCGGGGCAGCTCCCCCATCACTCCGCCTCCGTTGAGGGCCCGAGGTAAGGAATGGGGTCGGGCACGCCGGCCTCCCGAAAGGCGGCCAACCTCAGCCGACAGCTCTCGCACTGGCCGCAGGCCCGGTCCTCGCGCTCGTAGCAGGACCAGGAGAGTTCCAGCGGAGCGCCCAACTCCAGGCCCCGGCGGACGATGTCGGCCTTGCCCAGGTCGATGACGGGCGTCACCAGCTCGACGTGTGTCTCCGGGCGCGTGCCCAGCTCGATGAGCTTGCGGTAGGCCTCGAAGTAGGTCGATCGGCAGTCAGGGTAACCGCTGAAGTCGACCTGGGTGGCGCCGAAGTAGACGGCCTGGGCAGCAACGACTTCGGCCCAGGCCACAGCCACGGCGATGATCTGGGTGTTGCGGAAGGAGACGTAGGTGTTGGGGATGTGAGCTCCGGGCTCTCCGTGAGGGACGGGACGCGAGCTGTCGGTCAGGCTGGAGCCGCCGATACCACCCAGATGAGGAAGCTCCGCCACCAACTGGCGTCTCTCGGGGATGGCGAAGAAGCGGGCGATGTCCCGGAAGGCCTGGAGCTCGCGCTGCCAGGTCCGCTGCTGGTAGGTGACGTGGCAGAAGAGGAGTTCGTGTCCGTCGGCCCGGGCGATGGCCGCGGTGACGCAGCTATCCAGTCCCCCGCTCACGCAGACGACGGCTCCGTGGCCCATAGTCCTACACCCCCTCCGCTGCGGGCCCCCAGACCACCTTGTGGAGCTGCACCTGGAAGCGGACGGGGAGGTTGTCGTGGACCATCCAGTCGGCCAGCTCCTCCGGCCGGAGGCGCTCGAAGGCCGGAGAGAAGAGCACCGTGA
Organism: uncultured Planctomycetota bacterium; assembly: GCA_964536795.1. Classification (GTDB taxonomy): domain Bacteria; phylum Planctomycetota; class DG-23; order CBDVDV01; family CBDVDV01; genus CAZIBA01. The sequence goes on from CAZIBA010000381.1 coordinate 2,181, forward strand.
CCTGGTCGAGGACCACCGTCTTGGCCCACTCGTAGTCGCGACGGTCGGTGATGACGAACTTGACCTCGTCGGTCGGCTTCACCTTTCCCAGGTTCTCCCAGAGCATCCGCTCGGACATTCCGCTTCCCGGGCACTTGATGTCCAGCACCCGCACCGCACCTTCGGGAAGCGGGCCGATGTCCATTGAGCCGTTGGTCTCCACCAGCACCTGATGACCGGCCTCCAGCAGGGCCCGCACCAGCCCGGGGGTTTCCTCCTGGAGCAGGGGCTCGCCTCCGGTGACCTCCACCAGCCGGGTGTCGTAGGAGGCCACACGCCGAAGCACCTCTTTCAGAGTCATTTCCTCCCCCTGCTCGTAGGCGTACGCAGTGTCACAGTACGAACAGCGGAGGTTGCAGCCCGTGAGCCTGACGAAGGTGCAGACGCAGCCACTGTAGGTCGATTCCCCCTGAATGCTCCGGAACATCTCGTTCACCATCAGCGCCATCGCTTCTGCCCCTCTCGAGGCCCCCTTCTGCGCCGCCGGCCCTCCACGGCGAAGACACCCTCCAACGCCAGCAGCCGACGCTTGAGTGCCAAGCCCCCCTCAGCCGAGAAACCACCTAACGAACCGTCGGCTGCCACCACCCGGTGACAGGGCACTATCAGTGGCAGGGGGTTGTGGGCCATCGCCTGCCCTGCTGCCCTGGCCCCACCCGGACTCCCGGCACGCACGGCCAATTCCCCGTAGGTCACCACCTCACCGTAGGGCACCCGGACCGCCGCCCGCCACACCCGCCGACGAAACCCCGACACCGGTGGAAACTCCAGGGGCACCGAGAAATCCACCCGTTCCCCCTCGAAGTAGCGCCGGCACCGCCCGGCCAGCTCTGAACCGACCCCCTCCCCCACCGGAATCGCCAGCGAAGCCAGTTCCGAGGCCACCTGCCGTCGTCTGCCCGGCAGGAAGACCCGGCAAATCGCCTCCCCCCGCCAGCACAGGGCCATCCACCCCCAGGCCGTCTCGAACAGCTCAGCACTGACGCGCTTCACGTTGAGGTGTCCCTTACCTCTTCTGCGATTATAGCTCGGCCTATGCAGATGGGATTGGAGAATATCCAGGGTCGCCCCTGCAGGTAGACCTCCACGCGGTAGACGCCCGGCTCGCTGACCTCCCACGACGCTTCGGTGCCGGTGGTCGTGGCCCTGACTGAGCTGTCGTGAATGAGCTGGAGTTCAGCGGACCCAGGTGTACGCACGAGCAAGGTCGTGCTCTGACCCGCAGGCAGTCTGCTCACGGGAAGCCAGTGCTCCGAGCCGCGCTCGGCCAGGAAGGTGAAGCTCTCCACGGGGGCCGGT
>CAZIBA010000382.1:0-3498 GCA_964536795.1 uncultured Planctomycetota bacterium
CTGCCCCCCTCTCCTCCTGCACTGAAGCTATGGTACCGGCTACCCCCCGTCCGCCTTCTCTTGTCCGGGCGAGCTTTCTATGGAAATGGGTAGCCTTTGACGTTGGGCATCTGACCGAAGTCGGAACAGAATCGGATCAGAAAGAGTGGCGAGGGGCCGTCGCGAGCGCCTGCTGAAGCCTCATGATGTGCTCGGCGGCTCGGCGGCGATAGCGGTCGAAGGTGTCCGGGTCGGCGAAGCCGTCAATGACCGCGAGGCCGTCAGCCATGATCTTGGTGCCACCCGGGAGTTGAACGGGGCAACTCGCGATCATTTCGTCGTAGGCTTCCTGTGCCGCGTTCGCCTCCGCGACCGCGCCCGCCTTCCGCGCCGTGCCGATGAAACGCTTCAGGGTCAGGAAGTAGCGCAGGTCATCGACCCCCATGTGCATCCATTCGAGGCGTACCGATGCGAGCGTTCCCATCGGCGACGGGAAGATCACCGACGATGAGTCGTGGCCGTCCCAGTCGGAGTACGGGTCGGCGCTGGGGAAGTTGGCGACCCACTGTCGGCGGCCGATGGCGCCGGCGCGGAGCATGAAGAGCCCGTCGGCGTATCTCGTCTGCCCCACGTTCTGGAACCAGAGTGTCGAGCCGGAGTCGTGGATGCGCGCCAGTGTCTCCTCGGTGATGCCCACACCGAAGTTGATCATCGTGTGGTCAAGTTCCCTGGCGGTGACCAGGTCTTCCGGGTGGTTGATGGAACTGACGCACTCGACCTTCCCGGCTTTGCGCATGGCGGCGATGAGTTTCGAATTGAAGGCCGGTCCCACGTGCGGGTCGTTGCTGATTTCCGTTGATGGGTACATGAGCACCGGGAGGTAGTTCCTCTCCTTCCCGCGCTCGATGATCTGTCGGGTGAGTTCGGTGATATCGTCGAGGTACTGCTGGCTTTCGAGTGTGTAGCCGAAGTTCTGGAGGAAGCCGATGTGGGGGTAGGACTTGCCCCCGGCCTGCCCTTGGACCGACATGTCGAAGAGCGGCACGGGGCCGGTCATGCCCACTCGCTTCATCGCTTCCATCAGCGTGTCGAGTTTCGAGAAGTCGAAGAGCAGTTCGCCGTCCCTGCGCGTCGGGTTCCAGCCGATGATCCCCGCAGGGGTCACCGAGTTCGACCCGTGCTCTTTGAGACACACGAGGTCGGCCTCGATCGCCGCGTCGTCACTGGGGATGGCGCTGACGTGGGCGTAGACGTAGCCGTGGTCTTCGGGCTTCTCGAGCGTGAACGGGTAAACCTCGACCTCCATCGGGAACGACGTCGACCTGCCTCCCGCCGACACCGTGACGGTGCCCGCGTAGGTGCCTGGCTTTGCGTCCTCGGGGATGACCACGTTCATCCAGAACTGCCTGGGCACGTGCGCTTCGAGATCGAGCCGCGAACGCGGTGCAAGGTGTACGGGTTTGACCGAGTAGGCGTCCTCGCCCTCCCGGCAGTAGCGGTACTGCACCGTGTGGACCTTCACGGAAGACGCGGCGACGGTGCCTGTGGGACCCTCGAGGTCGGTCACCGACACCCCGCATCCCGGAACGTCTCTCCCGGGATACACGATGAAGGGCGCCGGTTCGTACTGCCCGGGAGCAGCTGCAATGGAGATACCCGTGAGACGGTCTTCAGCCGTCGGAACGAAGTAGGGGGTGATGAGTTCGATGGGGTTCCGGTACGCAAGCGCGAACCCCCGGGCCGTCTCCTCAGGACTGAACGGGAAGGGAGCCTCGGCGGACACCGGCTTCAGTTCGCGCCATCTGCCAGCGAAGGCTTCACGCCTCGAAGCCTGCACCTCCGCCATCGCCGTCGTGCACGTCTCGTCCCCGGCGGGCCAGACGGCGAGGCCCCGGATACGCGGGCTCGTGTCCTCTGACGCGACCGTGACTTCGAACCTTCCCCCAGTGACGTCGACCTCGGTCTCCACCTCGTCGAAGAGGTGTCCGACGACGAACATCTCCCAGAGGTCCCCCTCCCGGCCGTAGTCGCGCTCGAGGTAGTCACGGCACTCGCGGGGGTCGAGGCTCTCGGGCTCGTAGTTGAGAATCTCGGTGTCGGCCGCCGTCACCGTGTAGGGGTGGCGGGGCCAGTTCCACTGGTGGGCGTAGCCGGTCGCAACCCAGAGCCGGTAGCGTCCGTCGGGTAGGCTGACGGCGAAGGTGAGCGGGACCCCCGCTCTGCCCACCACCGAGTCGCACCCGAGCGGCTCCCCCGTCCGTGGATGGTCCTCCGCGCTGCTGAGACGCGCCTCGCCGACGAAGCCGTACCCGCGCTCCTCGCTGAATCGTGTGGTCTCATCCACGGGCGCAAGGCCGGGCTGGCACGCCGACTTGGTAGGGCCGAAGTCGAAGGCTCGCAGACCCGGCGGGAGTTCCGCTGTCTCAAACTTCCGCAGGGCGACAGCATCGAAGTACAGCACCTTCTCTTTGACGGGCGCCGTCCACAAGCCGAACATCGTAAGCCTTTCGAGGTCCAGCCTGCCGAGGGCGTGGGTGCTGAGCGTGTTGAGGGGTACCTCGACACGGTTGGCACCGGGGAAGACCTTGTAGGAAGCGGTGCACCAGGTGGCCCACTCGTCGCCTCCCTTGGAGCGGTGGTCGTCGATGCGCATGACGATGGACGCCACCTCGTCTGAGGGGTTGAAGATGTCGAACGTGAGCAGGTCGAACCGGCCCCACCCGACGAGCAACTCCTTGGGCATCCCGAACCCAGCATACGTCAAGTCGCCCGGGAAGGAGACCCTGGCCGAGTGTTGTCCCTCAGTCACGTGCTCGCGGGACAGTTCGGCGGACACCGCCTTGCCCCAGTTGAAGCGTTCGAGATCGTCCACTGTATTGAAACCGTTGAGCATCTGCAGGTCGGAAGCGAGGACTGGGGCGGCGAGCAGAAAAAGCACCCCGGCAGCAAGCAGAGCCATTCTCTGAGACATTTGGAGTCCTCCTCTGTCCGACGTCTGCTGGCCGGCAATCGCCACGGGTCTTCGTCGCTCCTTCTCGTGCAGTGTCGCCTCGACCGAGGAGCCTGTCAAACCATGATTCGCCGGCACCAGCATATCACACCGTCGTGCGCGTGCTGCTCAAGGTTACAGGCTGAGTGGCGTACCCGACCAGCAAGATTTTGGAGGATGTCAGAACCAGGAGCAGCCCGGCCGGGAGGGACTCACCACGAGCGGCCGGCAAGGCACATCCAGTGCGGGTACGCCCCGCGGCCTCGTCGAAGTGCTCATTGCACGTCCCCGTGAGCGGAGGCCGCCTTGGCGATGGCGGCGATGAGGACTTCGTCGAGCGAGGTACGCTGATCCTCAGGACGCCCGACCCCGAGACGGAGCACCCGGCCCAGCGCTCGGATGGGCAACCTTGCTGAGGGGCGGGACATGGGACCACGACGTTCCGACCCGTGGTCAGATGGTACGGCAGCGGGCACCTGCACGCACCGTGCCTGATCGTGCGTGTCTTCGAGAGCCCTGCACCGGGCCGA
>CAZIBA010000383.1:0-3489 GCA_964536795.1 uncultured Planctomycetota bacterium
CAGCAGTCGGTCGCGGGTCCGCTTCACCCCTTCCGGGTTTTCGGAGAGGTCGAAGAGCAGCATGTCGGGGCCGCTGAGGTTTGCGATGAGGTCGGCGCCGCCCCCGATGTCGGTGATGGAGGTGAGCCATCTGTCCTCGCCCCGCTGGGCGCAGGCCCGGGTGACCTCGGTGGTGATCTGCCACCAGCGGTTGCTCCGGTCGAAGGGCAGGTCGGCTATCTCGTCCACGCTGTCGTGGCTGGCCGGGTACCAGACGGTGTTCTCGTCGATGACGGCGTTTCCGCCCAGGTAGGTGCTGGCGATGCCTGGCCCTAAGTTGACGAAGATGTAGGGGAAGGCCTCACCGCCGAACCAGGTGTGGGCGAAGCGGTGCTCGTTGTGGGCGACGACGACGTCCGGGTTGGTGCGGGCCTCCTCGACACCGACGTCCGGGGGCTCGGGCGCGGGCAGTGGCCGAGCTCGGGGTGCGGTGACCTGGACGGCCACGCGGTCGATGACCTGACAGTCCCACCAGGCGATGAGCCTCTTGCGGGCCTCCTCCCAGTCTTCCTTGTAGAGCACGAGCTGTTTCTCCTGAGGGCGTTCTCGTTGCACGGGGGTGCACGTTGGCGGTCCTCGCCCTTGACCGGGCCGGGAAAGAGCGATACTGTATGGTCTTTCTCCGGAAATGCAAGGTCCGTTCTGAAAGGCACGTAGGTGACGGCAGCGAAGCCAGCTCAAGTGAGCCCGCCCGCCGGGACAGAACCCCCGGCAGAGCACAGCTTCCCGGCCCTCTGGCCGGCTGCCTTCGGTTTGCTCATCCTCCTCCTGGCCATCCTGCCCACGCTCCCGGAGGAGTACTACGAGTGGTTCCTGCCGTTCGCCGTCCCCGGCCTCTCGGTGGTGATGATGGTGCTGGCCGGGCGCTGTCGGAGGTGGTGGTGGATTCTCCCCTTCGTGCTGTTGGCCCTGATGTTCAACCCCATCCGTCAGCCCAGCCTGGGCACACGCGCGCGCTGGCAACTGGTGGATTTCGCCGGCGCCGTGCTCTTCCTGCTGGGTGCCTACTTCATCTACCCCAAACCCAAACGGGAAAGCACGGAGGAGTCGTAGGGCTTTGCTGCCTGGTATGAGGCGCACCCTCAGAGGCACATTCTCCCAGATCGGTGTGCTTCGCGCGTTGCCCCGGGCGCAGGTTAGGGCGCTTCCTCGGGGGAGGGGTGAGGGGTAGTGAGGCCCAGCTCATCCAGCCGGTAGAGGGCCACCGGGTTCTCGTAGAACCACCGCTGGGCCAGCTCCACGGCCTCGGCCTCGTCCATCAAGCCGCGCTCGATGCGCCCGGCCAGGACCCGGGCTACATTCTCCCGGGCCATCACCAGGTGGCCGTAGACCTTCTCGACGGGTACGGCATAGTCGCCCCCAAAGGCAATGATCTTGTTGGCCGGCACCAGGTCGACCCACTCGCTCAGGGCCCGCACCGTCATCTCGGGTGAGATGACGTGACACCAGCAGAGGTTGAGCCAGAGGTTGGGGAAGGTCTTGCCCATCACCCCCACCGTGCCCACCCAGGGTATGCCGGCGTGGTAGCAGTCGAAGCGGGTGCGGCGATGCTTCTGGAGCACGGGGATGAGGTGTGCGGGATGGAGCGTCGTGAAGTCGTTCCAGTTGTTCCAGATGATGCCACTGTGGACGGCAACGGGGAGTTGAAGGTCGGCAGCCGATTCCAGCAGTTGGTGCGTGAAGTAGTCGCTGAGGACCTGTGAGCCCGCGGGCGGCTTCCCCGTGTCCCAGAGGGTTGCGAAGGCCCCCTCAGCCTGCTCCCGGCTGGGGTCGCCGACGGTGTTGGCGGACATCTTCAGACCCACCACGCCCTGGCCCTTCCAGCTTGAGAAAAGCGCCTTGCCCAGCTCCACACAGCCCTCCAGGCTGTTGACCTGCTGGCCGAGTTCGCCGGCCGTCTTCTCAATCGCCTCTCTGCTCTGGAATCGCCATGCCGACAGCGGGAGTAAGGGAACGAGCACGTCTTCCAGGTCGATGCGTCCGCACTGGGTGAGGCAGAGCTCGATGTTGCAGCGGCCGCGAAGCACGCGCTCGTAGAGGCCCGGGGTGTTGTCGGCCTGAAGAAGCTCACTGAGCCGGCCGTAGGAATCGTCGTTGATGTCGTCGATGCCGTAGAATTCGTGGGCCACGATGCGGGCGGCGCGGGTGTAACCGGTGTGGCGGACGTGCGCGAAGAAGGGCTTGAAGACCCGCCAGCGTTCGTCCAGTGGCTTCTCCTCGTCCTGGATGAACTTGTACTGGTCGTCGGTCATGCCGGCGGCCTTGAGGTCGGTCTGGGTGTAGTGGGAGAAGAGGGTGAAGACGCTCACGGTCCGGGCCACACGGTCGGCCTCAGGGCCCAGGTGCTCGTGGGCGTCGATGATGGTAAAGCGGGCCAGGCGCTGAACCAGTTCTCTCTCCAACGGTGTCACGGTCAGCCTCCGTCTGGGGGACGTGAACCCTCGTGCGCTTGGGAGGGGCGCTGGTAGAGTTCCTTGCTTCGGGTCATCGCCAGTTCCTGCTCCACGGGTCGTCCGCTGAGGGCGGCCAGGGCGATGGCCACGTCCTCCTCCACCTCTTCGGGCGAGAGCATGCCGATGCACATCATGTCTGCAGGCTTGGAGTTCTGGTAGACGAAGGGGATGCCCGAGGGGGGCATCACGCGCCCTGCGGCCAGGGGCTTGATGCAGATGACGGGCTTGGGGTTGTTCCGGATGATGCGTGCCTGCCAGTCCGTCTCCACGGCCATCAGGAAACCAACCACGTTCAGGGGCAGGATGAAGACCTCCACGTCGTAGCCGGCCTCGCTGGCGACGGGGAGGGTTTCGGGCCGATGGGTGGAGAGTCCGGGGATCATCCCCAGGGAACGAATGCGACCGAGGAGCTCCGTGACACCGGTTATCTCCCCTTTGCCGGTGTGCAGGTGACGGTCGGTGAAGTTGGGGTGTATCATGCAGACTTGGGCTCCGGCCTCGGCGCACCAGTCGATGTCGGGGAGGGTCTCTTCGGCGGTGGCCTTGCCCGGGGTGGCGACCCAATGCATCTGGAGGCCGGTCTGCTCCTGGAGCCGTCGCAGCAGCCCCGGCATCCGGGGCACAGCACCGGAGACGACGCCGGTCACGCCCAGCTCGGCGGCCCGCACCATGACCTCCAGGATGCGGTCTTCGGTGAAGTATCGCTGGAGCCAGGTGTCCCGGGCGTTCGAGAAATGGCTGGAGCCGAAGAAGGTGTTGGTGCCGCAGAGCATGCGGGACAGGGTCAGTCCGCCAACTGAGGTCGTCGGGAAAGTCACCATTTCTCCTCCTGGAATTCCCCAGCCGTGTCGGCCGGCCGACCAGGGATTATCTGCATATCGACGCCGCCTAACCACACCCCCATGTATCCGTCGTCGTCCCCACAGTCAAGCAGGTGCACGTCTGACTCATCCCCAGTTTTCGTAAGTCCTGTTCTCGCGTGAGTTTACCCACATGG
>CAZIBA010000384.1:0-3485 GCA_964536795.1 uncultured Planctomycetota bacterium
GAGCTCCGCATCGCCGAAGCTGAAGAGGAAGCGGAGGCCGTAGCGGATGAGCACGAAGTAGGCGAAAAGCACCCCCAGCACAAAACTGACGGCGCTGAAGGGAGCGATGAGGTAGGCGTATCGGCGCTCCCGGGGATAGAGCCCGGCAGCCACGAACCGCCAGAGATGGTAGATGACCACCGGGCTGGCCAGGAAGATGCTCAGCAGTCCACTCACCTTGACGTAGGCCAGGAAGCTGTCCTGAGGACGCAGGGCCACAAGCTTCTGCTCGTACCCCAACCTGGACAGAGCGTCGATGATGGGCTCGGAGACCAGGTCGAAAGCCTGGTCCCGAAAGGCGAAAAACACCACCAGGAAGGTCACCACCACTGCCGCCAGACTCCAGAGGATGCGCATCCGGAGCTCTTCCAGGTGCTCCCCCAGAGTCATCCGCACTTCGGCCGGCCCACGGTCTGCCATCTGTCCGTCCTGAGGTTCCCTGTCCACCCGACACCGGTCAATTGTACGCTCCCGGTGGGGTCAGAGGCAAGCGGCAGGCGTCCCGAGCAGAGGAAAGCGCTTGCCCGGAGACCTGCCGGCGGTATAATCGACGGGGGAAGAGGCACCTGCACGCGCGCCGATAAAGGAGACCTGACCGTGGGCACTACGTTCGAAGGCTCTTTTCTCGCCAAGGGGCTGAAGTTCGCCCTGGTGGTGAGCCGGTTCAACGAGTTCATCAGCAGCAAGCTGCTGGACGGGGCCCTGGACGCCCTGCGCCGGCACGGCGCCAAAGACGGCGACTGCGACGTGTACTGGGTACCGGGGTCCTTTGAGATCCCCCTGGTGGCCCAGCAGGCGGCCAGGAGTGGCCGCTACGACGCCGTGGTCTGCCTGGGTGCGGTCATCCGCGGTGACACTTCCCACTTCCAGTACATCGCTTCTGAGGTCACCAAGGGCATCGCCCAGGTCTCCCTGGCCACCGGCGTGCCGGTGGCTTACGGCGTCATCACCCCGGATACGCTGGAACAGGCCATCGAACGGGCCGGCACCAAGGCCGGGAACAAGGGAGCCGACGCCGCCCTCAGCGCCATCGAGATGGCCAACCTGCTCAAGCAGGTCCCTGCCGGCTCGACCGGCAAATGAACGCCCGCCAGCGTCGGCGCAGCCGCATCCTGGCCCTCCAGGCGCTGTACCAGTTGGACAGTGGGCGGACCTGGGAACACGTCACCAAGTTCCTGGTCGATACCGGCACCCCCGCTGGCGAACGGGCTCTGGCCCTGGCGCAAGCCGCCTGGGCGGAGCGGGAGCACCTGGACCACATCCTGAGTGAACACCTGAAGGACTGGACCGTCCCCAGGCTGGGGGCCGTGGACCGCGCGGTGCTGCGGCTGGCACTCTACGAGCTGCTCCACGAGCCGGACGTGCCCGTGGCCGTCGTGATCGACGAGGCGGTGGAGCTGGCCAAGCGGTTTGCATCCGAACGCTCGGGTGCCCTGGTGAACGCGATCCTGGACAAGGCGAAGGTACTACGTGATGAGCTCGCGGGAGAGGGCTGACCTGCACGCGCACAGCTACTATTCCGACGGGACGTTCTCGCCGGCGGACCTGGTGGGGCTGGCAGCGCAGCTCCAGTTGGGCGCCCTGTCGCTCACCGATCACGACACCGTGTCCGGGCTGGCCCAGGCCCAGGCCGAGGCCCGACGACTGGGCGTCCGCTTCGTCCCCGGGGTCGAGCTGACCGCCGCCGGCAACGGGGCCGAGCGCCACATCCTGGCCTACTGGGTGGACACGGGCTGTGAGGAGTTGGTGGCCCTGCTGGCTAAGATGGGTCGGACCAGGCGTCGGCGCATCCACCGCATCGTGGAGAAGCTGCACCAGTGCTCGGTGGACCTCGATCCGCAAGCCGTTCTGGAGACGGAGCACCGGGGGGTGCTGGGTCGGATGCACGTGGCCGAAGCCCTTTGCAGAGAAGGGTTTACGGAAAGCATCCAGGAAGGCTTCGGCCGCTATCTGCGCGACGACGGTCCGGCCTACGTGCCCAAGTTCGCTCTCGACGTGGCCGGGACCTGCGCCCTCATCCACCGGGCGGGTGGCGTGGCCGTGCTTGCCCATCCGGGCCATGAGCCGGACGACGAGGAAATCGCCGATTTCGCCCGGAGCGGCCTGGATGGCCTGGAGGCCAGCTACCCCGGTTACAGGGCGGAGCTCACGGAGCACTACCTGGAGCTCGCTCGCCGGCTGGATTTGGTGGCGACGGGAGGGTCGGACTTCCACGGTGACCGGAAGCCCCAGGGCTTGGGCTCGGTCACGGTGTCCATGGAAACGGTGGCTCAGTTGGAGCAACGGAGAGCTGAACGCTATGCCTCTACGCGCCCTGATTAGCAGGCTGCGAAGCGGCCTGGCCAAGACCCGGGCCCGCTTCACCGAACGGCTCCGCGAGATCCTCGGCCGAAGACTGGACGAGGACACGCTCCTCGAACTGGAGGAGGTCCTCTACGGCGCTGACGTCGGCCCGACCCTGGTGACCAGGGTGGTGGACGACCTCCGCCTGGCCGTCCGCGACGGGAAGCTGAGGGCCGACGAGAACCCCCTCGCCTTCCTCGAAGAGGACTTCGTCAGGCAGTTGAGCGGAACCGATACGGGCCTCCAGCTTCCCCAGCAGCCACCTGCCGTCATCCTTGTGGTCGGCGTCAACGGCTCGGGCAAGACCACTTCCATCGCCAAACTGGCCCACGTCTTCCGCCAGGAGGGCAAGCAGGTCCTGTTGGCGGCCAGCGACACCTTCCGGGCCGCAGCGACCGAGCAGCTCGTCATCTGGGCCCAGCGGGTGGGTACCGACGTGGTGAAGCACCAGGCCGGCGCCGACCCGGCCGCCGTCGCCTTCGACGCCGCCGACGCCGCCCTGGCCCGGGGAACCGACATCCTCATCGTCGACACCGCCGGCCGGGTGCACACCCGGGTCAACCTGATGCGGGAGCTGGAGAAGATTTCCCGGGTCCTGGGTAACAAGGTCCCTGGCGCTCCCCACGAGGTGCTCCTGGTGCTGGACGCCACCACCGGTCAGAACGCCATCGCCCAGGCCCGCGTCTTCCAGGAGGCCGTGAAGGTAACGGGCATAGTCCTGGCGAAGCTGGACGGGACGGCCAAGGGGGGCATCGTGCTGGCCATCCAGCAGCAGTAGGGCATCCCCGTGAAGTTCGTCGGGCTGGGCGAGGCAATGGAGGACCTCCAGCCCTTCGAGCCCAGCGTCTTCGTCCGCGCCCTCTTCGAGTAGCCACCAGCGCCGGCCCGGCGTGCTTGACTCGGATCTCTCCCACCCGCTACACTACAGTGAGTCTGAGGAGGACTGCGGATGAAGCTGCTTTCTCGACCTCTGCTGTGCCTGGTGGTGTGCGCTCTGGTGGGCTGTGCGACCACTAAGGGGCCCTCGGCGCAGGAACCCGGCGAGGACGGACCGGCCTCCATCGCCCACCTGCTTCCGCCCTCGGGAACGGTGGCCGGCTGGA
>CAZIBA010000385.1:0-3483 GCA_964536795.1 uncultured Planctomycetota bacterium
GCCTGGTCCTTCTTGGGGAGGAGACGGCACCGGTCGCCAGAGGAGTACCGCAGCGACCACGACCGCAGCTGCGGCCCCCACCCACCACCAGCGAAGGAAAGCCCAGACGGGGCGGCGCCCGGGAACCGGTGCGCCCAGACCTGCCAAGACCTGTCGCCGGCGTTGGGCAAGCTCGCGCTCGTAGCCCGGCTGGGGGGTCAGGACTTGGTGCGCTCGACGGCCCAGGCGGAGGGCCCAAAGCTCATCTCGGCATCTCTCGCACGTCTCCAGATGAGTCCGGACCTCCTGTGCGTCCTCGGGAGAGAGCGTCCCTGCAAGGAACGCGTCCAGAAGACCTTCAAGCTGCCGGCAGACCTGTTGGTCTTTAGTCACCGTCCCCTTCTCCCAAGAGCCTGCGGAGGCGCTTCTTGGCTCCCTGGCAGAGCCGCCGAACCGTCCGCTCGGACACGTTCATCAACTCGGCCACCTCGCCGGGACCCCGGCCCTCAACGTACCGGAGTACGAAGGTCGTCCGTTCATCGACGGGCAGTCTCCCCAGTGCATCTTTGAGCTCAGCCCGCGCTACATGGTCAACTCCCTGACCCGACGTCGTCACCGCGGGCTCCACACCCGGGTCAAGACTGACCAGGCTGGTCCTCTGTCGCTGGCGAAGCAGGCGCCTGGCTTCGTTGACGGCGATGGCCAGCAGCCAAGTGCGAAACGGTCGGCCGGCGTCGTAGGTATGCAGGCTCCGGTACCCTCTCAGCAGTGTATTCTGGACGACTTCCATGGCGTCGGCCTCGCTTCCCACCAACCGGTACGCCGTGAGAAAGACAGCTTTCTCGAAATGGGTGCACAGCCTGGCGAAGGCAGCCCGATCTCCTGCAACAGCTCGACGGGCCAGCTCGGAAACGTCCCGTGGGGCCTCTTCACAGGTCCCCCCGTCCTTGGGCTTACCGTCCAGAATCTCTGCCATCGGGCCCCGGCCATCGCGCCTGGTCGCTACACCCACGCTGCCTATTCCTCCCGAGCTTTCGACAATCTATACCCACCGCCCACATGAAAACGGCCACGAATTCCTGGCCCAGAGCCAGAGAAAGTGCCAGGCGGCACTCCGGGCACTCAGCCGGGGCCAAGGAGGTCTCGGCCCGCCTGGTAAGCGCGGAGAAGGAGTTCGGTCCGGGAGCGCAGGACCTCCAGCCCGTCACAGCCCTCGGCCACGATGGTCTCGACAGCTTCCAGGTCAAAGTAGGACCGCAGGATGTGCTGGATGGACTTTACCACGTCGGCGTAGGCGTCGACACGCGGGTGTCCCTGGGTGAAGATGAGCACCAGGCCCACGTCCTTGGGAAACCAGTGCTCGAGCGTGGGGCTCAGATAGCAGTACAGGCGGTCGATGAAGATTTTGGCCTGGGCGGCGACGTAGTCCAGGTAGATGGGCGTGCCTAAGACCAAGCCCTGGGCGTTGTCCAAGGCTTCGTAGACAGGTGGCATGTCATCCTCGATGACACAGCGGCCCGCAGCCTCCGCCTTGCACGCCTTACACGCATCGCAGGGCGCCACCGTCATGCGGGAGAAGGCAAAGAGTTCGGTCTCGGCGCCGGCGTCGCGGGAACCCTCCAACACCTGCTGGACCAGGAGTTCGGTATTGCTCACCCGCCTGGGACTGCACGATACACCCACCACGGTGCTCATCGATGCCCTCCTTTCGTCCGACGACCGGTGGTAGTATAGGCGGTCTACCTCACGCAGGCGATGGGCTTTCCGAGGTATCTTCCTCGCAAGCGGGTGTCGTGGGGAACGTCTCCTTCACCCTGTCGCGGCTCGGTGCAAGGAGGTGTGGTGAGCCGTAGGCAAGGTTTGCGGGCCTGGCCCTCAAGCGACGACGGCGAGGCAAGTTGCTTGCGGGTCGGAGCGGCAAGGGTCGTATAATGCCTCCTTCCGTCTACTCGGCCGCCTTGCACCGGAAGGGCCTCTCCGTGGAGCAGCGTCGTCGTGGACAGCCACTGGGCCGCCAGGCCTTGTACCTGGCCTGCGCGATGATGAACTTCATCGGCGTGACGGCCATGGTGGGCGTGGCCTACTACGCCAAACGCCACCTGGGCGCCAACCTGATGCAGTTGGCCCTCATCATCGTCATCGGGAACATCGTCTACGTCGTCTGCTGCCCCCTCCTGGGCGCCCTCAGCGACCGCTTCGGACGCCGACCCTTCATCGTCACCAGCACCCTGGTGTTCGCCGCAGCGTACTTTGCCGCGTACCGGTCGGAAGCGGTGTGGCAGCTCTACGTCGTCAGCGCCTTCTCCGGTGTGGGCCACGCGCTCTTCTGGCCGGCGGTCGAGGCCGAGCTGGCCTCCGAGGCCGACAGCCAGCAACTGCGCCAGCGGGTCGGACGGTTCAACGTGAGTTGGAGTCTGGGTGACATCCCCGGGGCCCTGGTGGCCGGACTTGCCTTCGACGTCAGTCCCACGCTTCCCTTCCTCATCTGCACCTTCGTCGGGGTCACCATCTCCGCCTTTACGTCCAGCGTACGGATGGTCGCCTCCAGCGCCGAGTCCCGGGAGCGCCACCAGCAGGCCATTGACGGCCACCGGCTTCCCCTCAACCACCGCACCTTCTGGAAGCTGGCCCTGGTGGCCAACTTCTTCTCGGCCGGCGTCGTCAGCATCGTCCGCCGACTCTTCCCCGACCTGGCCGTTGACGTCCTCAGGTACAGCGGCCGTCAGTACGGACTGCTGGTGATGGTGGTGGCCGTCTCCCGCACGGTGACCTTCGCCGTCCTCGAGAGGCATCACGGGTGGCTCTACCGGGCGCGACGGTTCTTCGGCGTCCAGCTCCTCTTCCCCGTGGGATGCCTGATAATGGTCTTCGCCCGGAGCTACTGGGTGTTCGTGCTGGCCTTCGCCCTCATCGGGACGGCCTCCGGCTTCGTCTATTTCTCCAGCCTGTACTACTCGGTGCACGGGGCCAGCCGACAGGCCCAGCGGGCCGGGCTTCACGAATCCATCCTGGGTCTGGGGAGCGGTCTCATCCCCTTCATGGCCGGGCCGAGCCGACTGCTGACCGAGCCTTACTGGGAGCACGCCGTCCGGGCGCCCTACGTGCTCGCCGTCGCACTCTTCGCCGCGGCAATCGCCATCCAGTTGGTCATCTACGCGCGGTCACTGGCCAGGTTGCCTCAGGAAGACGCGACATAGGAGCGCAGGGCGTACTTGCTGTTCACTCGGCGGGGACTTCGATGAGCTTGCCCGGACCTCGTCGGAACGCTTCGAAGAGCTGAGTAATGGCGAGGGCGGCCTTCAACTCCGATTTCGTGGGCGGCTGGTCCGTGAGAATGCAGTCGATGAAGTACGTGACCTCTTGGTAGTAGCCCAGCAGGAAGAGCCCTTTGTTGTAGAGCTGCCCCAGCGAGAACTCAGGCTCCCAGACGATGGGCACACCTTCGTGCGGCCCGATGAAGTTGGTGGCGCGCCCATATCCTCCCTCACCTCGGCCGCCGCGACG
>CAZIBA010000386.1:0-3481 GCA_964536795.1 uncultured Planctomycetota bacterium
TCAGCCGGCACCTCCTCGGACTGCTCTTCGGTCTTCTCGGCCTTTTCGACGTCGCTCATTACGTCCTCCCGTCTTGCCTCATCGGTCTGGGTGGCGGCTAACGGCCCGACTGCTCGGCGACCTGCTTCAGCACGCTGGCCAACCCGCGGAGCGGTGCGGCCACCGTGCTGACCACCTGACGCAAGGGCGCCTGGAGGGCGCCCACGACCGTGGCCAGCAAGGCCTCCCGCGAACCCAGCCGGGCCAGCTCCTCTATCTGCTCAGGACCCAGCGCTCTGCCGGCGCAGACGCCACCACGAAGTTCCAGAGTCCTGTGCTCACGAGCGCACTCCACCAGGGCCCGAGCCATCTGCAGCAGGTCCTGGCCACTCACGGCCAAGGCACAGGGCCCCTGCAGGTAGCGACGAATCTCCCCCAGGCCCAAGGCCGACAGTGCCCGGGCGGCCAGGGAGTTCTTCACCACCCGTACCCGAACCCCCTGCTCGGCCAGGTACCGACGAAGCCCAGCTGCCTCCTCGCCATCGGCCCGGTGAATGTCCACGACCAGACAGTTCTCCGTACCCTCATAGGTCCGGGTGAGTTCTTCGACGGTCAGTTCCTTGAGTCGCTTCGACATCTACGGTCCTCTCCACTTCCCGGATGCTTACTCCGCGGCCACGACCAGGCCCGGACTCATGGTGGTGGACAGCACGGCCTTGCGAACGAAGCGGCCCTTGGAGGCAGCGGGCCTGCCGGCCTGTATGTGCTCCAGCAGGGTCTCCACGTTCTCGACGATCTGTTCGCTGGTGAAGCTCAGCCTGCCCACGGGCACGTGCAGGTTGCCGCCACTGTCGTTGCGGTACTCCACACGGCCCCCCTGGAACTCGACCACGGCCTGCTCCACGTTGGTGGTGACGGTGCCCGTGCGTGGTGAGGGCATAAGTCCCTTGGGACCCAGGAGACGTCCCAACCGGCCCACCCGCGGCATCAGGCTGGGGGTGGCGATGGTGACGTCGAAGTCGAGCCAGCCCTCCTGGATTCTCTCGATGAGCTCGTCTCCGCCGGCGGCCGCCGCGCCTAACTCCAGGGCCCGGGCGGCCTCGTCGCTCTCGCAAAAAACCACCACCCGCCGGCTCTTGCCGGTCCCGTGGGGCAGACTCACCGAGCCGCGAACCTGTTGGTCGCTCTGCCGGGGGTCGATGCCCAGACACAAGGAGAGCTCGACGGTCTCATCGAAGCTGGCGTGGGGCAGTGCCTTGAGCGCCTCCACGGCCTCGGCCACTGGGTAGGTCCGTAGGCGGTCCACTACGGTCACCGCCTCCTGATATCGTTTGCTTCGTTTCACCATGGTCGCTCTGCTTTCCCCTGGTCGGTCAGTCCTCGACGACCTCGAGGCCCATGCTGCGGGCGGTGCCGGCGATGATGCGCGCGGCCGCCTCCACGTCGGCAGCGTTCAGGTCTTCCATCTTGGTCCGGGCGATCTCTTCGAGCTGGGCCCGGGTGACCTGGCCGACGGTCTCCCGGGAGGGCTCCTGTGCCCCCTTGGCCAGTCCGGCCGCCTGCTTGAGCAGGACAGCTGCGGGTGTACTCTTCATTATGAAGTAGAAGCTGCGGTCGGCGTAGACGGTGATGACCACGGGGATGATGACCCCCTGCTTGTCCCGGGTGGCTTCGTTGAAGCGGTTGATGAACTCACTGGGAGCCACGCCGTTCTGGGCCAGGGCCGGACCCACGGGAGGCGTGGGGGTGGCCTGGCCACCGGGCACCTGGAGCTTGATTTTGGTCACGACCTGCTTCGCCATCGAGCGCCGTCCTCCCCGGAGGCCAGATCCCTCAAAGGGCTTCTACCTGCCAATACTCCAACTCGACCGGGGTAGGCCGGCCGAAGATGGTCACCACGACACGGACCACTCCCTTGCTCGGGCTCACCTCTTCGACGACGCCGTCGAAGTTCTCGAAGGGACCTTCCTTGATGCGCACCGAGTCGCCTTCCTTGAACCCGATGCGGAGCTGGGGCTCGGCCCCCTCCGGCTCCTTGGCCTCGCCCAGGAGCCTGTCCACCTCGTGCTGCTGCATAGGCACGGGCTCACGCCCCGGACCCACAAAATCACCGATACCGGGCGTCTCTCGGATGAGGTACCAGGTGTCTTCATCCACGGTGCCCGTCTCCGGCTCGACGGCCAGCTCCACCATCAGGTAGCCGGGGTAGGTCTTCCGTTCGACCACCCGGCGGGCGCCGCCCTTGAGCTCGGTGAAGCTCTGGGTGGGGATGAGCACCTGGGCCACCCGACCCTCCAGACCCCTGAGCGTGGCCTGCTTCAGCAGACTCTCCCTGGCCTGGTCCTCCCGACCGCTCTGACAGCGAAGGACGTACCACTCGGTCCCACTGCCCTCAGCGGCCTCGCCGGGCTTCTTGGCGGCCACGACCTCAGTGGTCTCGTCGCTCTTCTTGCCCTTGTCGGCTTCTGGGCTGTTCTCGGTCTTGTCCATATGTCTCACACCATCACGGCAGACCGACTGCGGCCGCCACGGAACCCCTCACCGCCCGTAGATGGGCAGCACCCAGCGAAGCAACACGTCCACCATCACCCGGTCCAGTATCAACAGGTAGGCGCCAAACAGCAGGACCAGGATCAACACCGCTCCCGTAGAGCCCAGCACCTGCTGACGGGTGGGCCAGGAAACCTTGGCCAACTCACCCTGGGTGTCGATGAGAAAATCGGCCAGCCGGGGCCGGTTGAGCACGTACAGGGCCACCGCTGCCAGCAAGGCAAAAACCAGCACGGGCACGCCCAGACGGATGGCCAACTTCACGTGCTCCTGCTGCCCGGTCATCTGGAAGCCGGCCAGGAGCGAGTAGACCTCGGCCCCCGCCAGGGCAGCCACCAGTGCGCAACCGACGGCGGCGGCTGTGCGCACCCGGCGTCCCTGATTCGGCTTATACCACTGCCACGGCATCGCTCACCCGGTGACAGACACGTTGGGGGTGAATCACTTCTGTGGACCCGATGTCCACAAGCTCGGATCCCTATGTCTTCAGGACCAGTGTCGGACTGGCAGGCCTGGAGGGATTCGAACCCCCAACATCCGGATTTGGAGTCCGGCGCTCTGCCAATTAGAGCTACAGGCCTCCCGTTCGCAGCGACGTGACTACCGTCTACGACTGGTGTGCTGGGTGTGCTGTCGGCAGAAGCGACAGTACTTCTTGAGCGACAACCTCTTGCCCCCCGTGGTGTCGAAGGAGACGCGGTAGTTGTGCCGCTTGCACTCGCCGCACTGCATTGTCACGTGTTCTCGCATCTCCACACCCAGGTCGCTTCAGCCCACTCCTGCACCAGAGAAGCCCGCCGTTCGGACGGGCTTCGCACGCCAACTCGTCATTCGACCACTTCGGTGACCAGACCGGCACCGACGGTGCGTCCGCCCTCGCGGATGGCGAAGCGCACTCCCTCCTCCAGCGCTATGGGCTTGATCAACTGCACCTCCAGCTTCACGTTGTCTC
>CAZIBA010000387.1:0-3480 GCA_964536795.1 uncultured Planctomycetota bacterium
CCGCGCACTGCTGGAGGAACTGGCCTCGGCCGGCGCCCGAAGCGACGAAGCTGAGCCACACTGAGGGACTCACCCGGTCACGGGTAGTCAGGTCACTGGCCGCGGAAAGGAGGAGGCGGGTGTCAGGAGAAGCAGTGTCGTCCGAGCAGGAAGGCGGAGGCCGTACCGCAATTGTCCTCTACACGGACAGCTTCAAGATCGACGGCTTCGTGGACCCGCCGGCGGGTCCTGCCCTCATCCTCGACGCCGCCGGCGAGGTCCTCGTCGTCCACGAGTGCAAGGTGTACGACAGACTGCAGCAGGACAAGTTCGTGTTCACCATGGCCCGGATGGAGGTGCAGGCAGCGTCCATCGAGCTGCTTCTCCCCAGGGACGCCATCACCAAAGAAGGCACCTTCTGAGTGGCGGGAGCGGGGCTGGTCAGGTCTGTGGGTCGGCTTCGTGTGCGGGGGAAGGCCGGGCCGTCGCCCAGGCCGTGGCCGGTGAGTTCAGGCGTCGGTGTGAAGGGGCTGCGTCGGGGGCCAAGTCTGGCGCAGGTTCCCGCCCCACCGACAGGCGCCGACGGTCGTAGGGAGTGGTAGGCATGGCGGATTCGAAAGCAGAACGACGGACTTCTGGCCTGGGGTCGTGCCCGGGACTGCCAGCCTCGGCAGAGCCGGACGGTCTCCTGGCCGCCACGGTTGAGCCTTCAGGTCAGGGGGCTCCCGCAACGGATGGCGCCTGGTCGCCGGGCAATCCCCCCGGGGCCGATGAGTTCCGGATGTCGGGCGCCGACGAGGAGCTGCACTCCCTCTTCCGTGAGTTCTTCAACTCGGCGGCAAGGGTGGGTCCCGTGCTCCGGGGCGTCTGGCGTCCACCGACGGACGTCTTCGAGACCGCCGAAGAAGTGGTGGTCAAGGTGGAGGTGGCGGGAGTCAGCAAGAAGGACCTGAAGGTGACCTTCGACAAGGACTGCCTGCTCATTCGGGGGCACCGGGAAGAGCAGTTCCCGGAGAAGACCGTGGCCGTGACCCAGATGGAGGTGGAGTACGGCGTCTTCGAACGGAAGCTCGTCATCCGTCAGACCGTCGATGCGGACAACATCGACGCCACCTACAACGATGGCTTCCTCATCGTCCGCCTGCCCAAGGTCGTTCGCCGGGACAGAGGCAGCATCAGCGTCGTCGTGTGACCCCGGCCCAGCGGGCCGGGCGCCCCGACCGGAGGACCTACGCCGGCCGGGCTCTGCAGCACGGATCGGAAGAGGCGATGTCCAGCGAGGACTCGATGCAAGACATCACTGGAGGTCTGGAGATACCGGGCTCGCTCCCCGTGCTCCCGCTCAGGAGCACCGTCGTCTTCCCCCAACTGGTCACCCCGCTGGTCGTGCTCCGTCCCAGTTCGGTGAAGTTGGTGGACGAGGCAATCGTCAAGGACAAGCTCCTGGTCATCGTCGCCCAGAAGGACCGGCGCGTCGAGGAACCCACCCCCGAGGACGTCTACCATACGGGAACGGCCAGCATCATCCTCAAGATGCTCAAGTTCCCCGACGGCTCCACCCGCCTCATCTGTCAGGGTCTGACCCGGGTGGGGCTTTCCCACTTCGACCAGGTCCGTCCCTACATGGTGGCCAATCTCCAGGTGCTGCCCGAGGCCGAGGCCGAAGGCGAAGAGGTCACCGTACTGGTCAGGAGTCTCCTGGCCACCTTCGAGAAGATCGCCGAGCACCTTCCCCAGATGCCCGAAGAGCTCCGCGCGGCCATCGCCGAGATCGAGGAACCCGGCCGCCTGGCCGACGTCATCACCAGCCGACTCAACGTGGCTGTGGCCGAGCGTCAGCAGGTGCTGGAGACCTACGTCCTGAAGGACCGTCTGGAGCTGGTGGTCGGCATCCTCAACCGTGAGCTCCGCTACCTGGAGCTGGGCAGCAAGATCGAGTCCCAGGTCCAGTCCGAGCTCAGTGAGCAGCAGCGGGAGTTCTTCCTCCGTCGTCAGCTCGAGGCCATCAAGAAGGAGCTGGGCGAGACCGACGAGCGCACCGTCGAGGTCCTCGAGTTCCGCCAACGCATCGACGAGGCCAGGCTCCCTGACTCGGCCCAGGAGGTGGCCCTCAAGGAACTTGACCGGCTCGAAAAAATGCACCCCTCGGCCAGCGAGTACACCGTCAGCCGAACCTACCTCGACTGGCTGGTCAGTCTGCCCTGGCACACCACGACCGAGGACAACCTGGACGTGACCGACGCCCACCGCGTCCTCGACGAAGACCACTACGACCTGGCCGAACCCAAGGAGCGCATCCTGGAGTACCTGGCCGTCCGCCGACTCAAGAGCGACATGAAGGGTCCCATCCTCTGCTTCGTCGGCCCCCCCGGTGTGGGCAAGACCTCACTGGGACGCTCCATCGCCCGCTCGCTGGGTCGGGAGTTCGTGCGCATCTCCCTGGGCGGGGTGCGGGACGAGGCCGAGATCCGCGGTCACCGCAGGACCTACGTGGGCGCCCTGCCCGGACGCATCGTCCAGTCCCTGCGGACCGCCCGCAGCAAGAACCCCGTCTTCATGCTCGACGAGGTGGACAAGTTGGGCGTGGGCTTCCAGGGCGACCCGGCCGCTGCCCTGTTGGAGGTCCTCGACCCCGAGCAGAACAACACCTTCAGCGACCACTACCTGGAGGTCCCCTTCGACCTCTCCCAGGTGATGTTCATCACCACGGCCAACGTCCTGGACACCATCCCCCCGGCCCTGCTCGACCGGATGGAGGTGCTCAGACTCCCCGGCTACACCGACGAGGAGAAACTGCAGATCGCCCGCACCTTCCTCGTCCCCAAGCAGCTCAAGGAGCACGGACTGCTGACCAGACAGTGCCGCTTCCGGGTGGGCGCTCTGCGCGAGGTCATCAGCCACTACACCCGCGAGGCCGGGGTGCGCAACCTGGAACGGGAGATCGCCAGCATCTGTCGGAAGGTGGCACGGGAGGTGGCCGAAGGCAGGACCGAGGCCCGCAATGTCACCAAGAGCGAGGTGACCAGACTGCTGGGACCCGCCCGCTTCCGCCGACAGGTCGTGGAGCGGAAGATGGAGCCGGGCGTGGCCACGGGACTGGCCTGGACGCCCGCCGGTGGCGAGGTCCTCTTTATCGAGAGCACCAAGATGGCCGGCAAGAAGGGCCTCACCCTCACCGGCAGCCTGGGGGACGTGATGAAGGAGTCCGCCCAGGCCGCCCTCTCCTACGTCCGCAGTCGCGCCGACCGGCTCGGCCTCGACCCCGAGTTCTTCGACCACTACGACATCCACATCCACGTCCCCGCCGGTCAGACCCCCAAGGACGGTCCCTCGGCCGGCATCACCCTGGCCGCTTCGCTGATGTCGCTCCTGACCGAGACCGCGCTCGACCCCCGCGTGGCCATGACCGGTGAGGTCACCCTGCGGGGAAAGGTGCTTCCCGTGGGAGGCATCAAGGAGAAGGTCCTCGCCGCCTTCCGGGCCGGGGTGCGGAGAATCATC
>CAZIBA010000388.1:0-3475 GCA_964536795.1 uncultured Planctomycetota bacterium
CCTCCACTTCCTCAACACCTCGGGATCCGTCGCCTTCGACTACGTCAAACTGGTGAGCGAACTCACGGCCGAGGAGCAGTCGGCACTCATCTCCGAAGGGCTCGATCTCCCCGAGGAGGGTCTCAGCGGGCACCCTTACCACAGGCTGGAGGCACTGGACCGCCGGGCCGACGGCCCTACCCGCCAGGGGGTCAGCGAGTGGGTGGTGTTCCGGGACGTGGGCACCGGGGCCGTCATCTGGAAAATGACCGACCTGCCTGCCGACGAGTCCAGCACCACCTTCAACGGCGACGGCTCCGCCTTCTTCATCCGCGGCCGCCACCCCGGCGGGCTGGACGTCTTCCGTTACCGCATGGGCGACTACGTCCACTGGGAGGAAGGGCTCCCCGACCCCCAGCCCCGCTTCTCCAGTTCCCAGCCCAGCAAGCTGCTCTACATCGAGAACCACTGGCTGCAGGAGCGAAGCCAGGCACACCGCCGACTCGGCGTCGTCCTGCGTGACATCGAGACAGGGGAGCGGGAGGAAATCGCCTCCTTCGAGACGGAGGAGCGCTGGGTGGTGAACGAGCTCTCCACCCCCTCCGATACGGCCAAGATGCTCTTCGGCCACCGGGAGACGCCCGTCACCTTCCTCGTCGACCCGGAGGAGCCCGACCCCTCCAAGCGGGTCACCCGCATCGAACTTCCCACCCGCCTGAAGGGTGTGAGTCTGCTCCGGGAAGGGACGCTCATCCGCTGGCACAACTGCTACACCTACGAGGGCTGGCAGATGGACCTGGCCACCGGCGAGGTTCGCCTGGCCCATTCTCCCCAGGCCGGCGGGCATTCGGCCGGAGGGGAGAACTTCATCGTGGGTCCCTACGGCGGGGCGATGAAGATCCTCTTCCCCCGCGACCTGGGGCCCGTCGATGAGGCCACGGCCGATTCCATACGGGTCTTCGGCAACTACCGCAAGCCCCTGCGCACGGACTACGGCGGGCTCACCTCCGACGACAGGTGGGTCCGCACCAACGGCGTCGGCGAGGACGCGGCCGGTCAGCACCTGCTCATCTCGGCCGAGGACCCGGGTACCGTCCTCCACCTCTGCTTCTACAACACCTCCCGAAACGACTGGCCCACCAACACCTACAGCGTCGCCAGCCCCGACTACACCAAGCTGGCCTACGTCTCCGACCAGCTCGGCGACGGCGACGTTTACTTCGTCCTCACCCGCCTGCCCGACCCGCCTCGCCAACTCACCGTCACCCGCCGGGACGACGCCAATCTCCTCCGCTGGAAGCCCTCCGACCGCAGTCGTGAGACGAGCCGGTACGCCATCTACCGAAGCCGGGAGAGCGGGCGGCCCTGCCAACTCATCGCCGCCACGGGTACCACCGACTTTGCCGACGCCACCGGCCAGCCGGGAGACTTCTACCTGGTGGCGGCCCGGGAGCACTCCGGCCTGGAAGGGCACTTCTCCAACGAGGCCTCGGCCTCGCCGACCGGTCCGCGTCGGCTGCACTTTGAGGGGGAGCTGGGGGACCTGGGCAAACCCATGAGGCAGGTCTTCGACGGTCGCTGCTCCGGCTACCGCTACGTTCGTGTCACCCCGGTGACCGAAGACGAGGACCGGGGCACCGTCCGCTGGTCCATCCCCGAGCTTGACCCGAGCCCCTGGTGGGTGTGGGGACGGGTGAAGGCCCGGGGCGAGCCGGGCGCCTTCACCTTCACCACGGGAGAAAGCGTGGCCGCGCTGGAGGTACCGGCCGGAGGCACCTGGTCCTGGCAGCGGAGCGCTGACCCCCTCTCGGCGGTCGGCCGCCTGCTGCTGGCCGGCTCCCGGACCCCCGGGCTCTGCCTGGACAAGCTCATCCTCACGGACGACCGCGAGTACGTGCCCGAGGGCCTGGACGACCGAGTCGCCACGCCCCCGCCCGCTCCGAGCCACTTCCGGGTCACCGGGACCACGGCCAACCGCATCGACCTGGCCTGGGACGGCGACGTCTCCGGACAGGTGGCCTACTACAGCGTGTACGTGGGTGAGGACGAGGGTTTCCAGCCCGGAAACGAGACCGTCCTGTGTTCGAGCAAGGAGCCGAAAGCCAGCGACGTGGGCCTGTCGCCGAACGGGACGTACCGCTACCAGGTGGTCGCCTACGACTGGCGGGGAAACGCTTCGCAGCCCGCAGCCCTGACCGCCACGACCGCGGACGCTCAGAAGGTGCTTCAGGCCCTCGATGCCAGCCAGGCGTCTCTGGACCAGGGGCTGACCACGGTCGGGCCGGAGGGGGAGTCCTACGTCGTCCTTCCCGAGGGGGTTGAGGACGGCGGGACGGTGCGCTGGGCCACCTTCGCCTTCGAGGCACCCGAAGGTGAGTATATGCTCTGGGCCCGCTACGCCCCGGGGAACACGGGCAACCTAAGTGTGCAGCTCGAGCTGGACGGCCAGCCGCTGGGGACCTGGCAGATGCGGGCCCCCTACCGGCCCATGTCCCGAGCCCTTACCGGCGGCCGCGCCGACCGGCTCGTGTTCGCGGACAAGGTGCGCTGGGGTCCTGCGGACGACGTGCTCGCCCTGGCCGCGGGCGAACACCAGTTGCGGGTCGCCTTCGACCCGTCGCTGGGCGCTGAAGGGCACTGGCTGCGCAAGCTGTACCTGACCAACGACTTCGCCTTCCGTCCCGAGGGCTGGGACCCCCGCATGGATTTCAAGAAGGCCCTGCGCCGGTGACCGCAAGGAGAAGGGAACCGACTATGATACGACTACGCATGGCCGCAGCGGTCGCCGTGGTGTGGCTGGTGGCCGCGAGCGTGGCCCAGGCTGAAGTCCTGTTCGAGGAGGACTTCGAAGGCGTCAGGACCAGGGAGGACCTCCAGGCGCGCGGCTTCGAGGACATCGCCAAATGGGGTGTGGACCGGAGCCTGTCCATCGCCGGGCCGCCCGAGGTGACACCCCGGAGCGGAAGAGCCTGCCTCAAGATCCGCTACGCCGAGAAGGACACGGGCGGCTGGATGCACAGGAAGTTCAAAGAGGTGCCCGAGGTCTACTGTCGATACTACCGCCTCTTCCCGGAGGGGTGGGAGTGGCCCAGGGGCTACGGCCCCCACGACACGCTCCTCTACGCCGGCTCCCGCGGCGCACCCACGGACACCGACCTCTCCATCTACCTGGACTTCTGGAAGTCGGCCGAAACCTACGTTCGGGTGGCCACCGCCCGCCAGAAGTGGGGCTACGGGGGCTACGGGCAGGTGCTGCGGAAGAAAGGTGGCGTGGCCAACCGGGTGGCCTTCAACGTGGCCCCGCCCGATAAGGTGGAGCTGGGCACGTGGCACTGCGTGGAGTACGCAGCCACACTCTCCGACCCGGGCCAGGAGAACGGTCGACTCAGGCTGTGGGTCAACGGCAAGCTTTGCTGCGATATGGACGGCCTCCCCCTGGTGGACGAGAACCACGCCGGCATCCTCCTCAACGACTGGATGCTCGGCCCCTACTTCC
>CAZIBA010000389.1:0-3467 GCA_964536795.1 uncultured Planctomycetota bacterium
GGCTGCCACGGCTCTCCTCCCTGTTCAACGCAGAAAACACCATTACCTCAGCCGATGAACTCAGAGACAACCTGGTAAAAGTCAGAAATGAGGGGTTTGCAATAGACAATAGCGAGCTGGATGAAAACATCAAATGTATCGCAGCCCCCGTGAGGGATGAGTCAGGCAATGTGATCGCGGCTATCAGTATTGCAGGGCCAAGCACGCGCATGACGAAAAGACGACTGAATTTCTTTAAAAAATTCCTTCTCTCCGGGGGGACCGGCCTGAACCTTTTTGGGATAGGTGAAAAGAGATAGAAAATTGGCTGTCATGGGCAGGGAAGGAAGATGGAAAATTTGGGATGAGCAGAAAAGAAAGGAGATTTAATAGCGATGTTCCAGACAATTCAATTCAACACACCGTTAATTATTTTCGGAATGGACACTGTAAATCAGATTGGCAAACAAGCTAAAAATCTGGGGGCCGGACGCGTTTTTATCGTGGCCGACCCAGGATTTGTTAAGGGAGAAGGGCTGGAAAGGGTAGCATCTTCCCTGAAGGGCGAGTCGCTGTCATTTGAAATTTTTGACAGGATTGTGCCCGAGCCCTCTACCGATGTGGTTAAGGGGGCCTATGAGGTAGCCAGAGAGGGCAATTTCGATGTGTTCATCGGTGTCGGGGGTGGAAGCACCATGGATGTTACCAAAATGGCCTCAGCTCTGATGACCAACACGGGCAGCCCTCATGACTTCTTCGGCGTGGAAAAGGTCAAAACCCGGGGGAAACCCACCATCATGGTCCCAACCACATCTGGAACCGGGGCCGAGGTTACCAAGCACGCTATCTTTCTGGATACCAAGGACAACGTGAAAAAGGCAGTTGCCTCTGTTAATATATTGCCGAATGTTGCACTTGTAGACCCCATGCTTGCAGCAAGCTGTCCACCCCATGTAACTGCCAGCACCGGTCTTGATGCATTCATTCATGCTGCCGAGCCTTTTCTGTCCAAGATGGCAAACCCCCTTACAGATGCTCTTGCACTTCAGGCGATCCGTATTATAATTCGGTGGCTGGGTCCAGCCGTTGCAGACGGTGGAAATCTTGAGCCCCGGTATTACATGTCCCTTGGAAGTTTAATGGCGGGCCTGGTGCTCCATAATTCAGGTACCAGCCTGGTACACGCAATAGCCTACCCGATTGGAGGGGAGTATCACACCCCCCACGGGGTTACCCTGAGCGCAATCCTGGCCTCCTGCTTTGAATACATTGTGATGGCAAAACAGGATAGATTTGTTCTCCTGGCAGAGGCCATGGGTCAGCCAGTGGACGGCCTTTCATCAAAGGAGGCTGCTGATCGGGCTATAGAGGCTATACGGTATTTGATTCGAAGCGTGGATTTGCCTAGCTCCCTGACCGATCTGGGCGCTGTCCGGGAGGATGCGCGAATCAGGCGATGGGCCGAGGATGCCCACAAGGAACAGCGGCTTCTGGGCCGTTGTGCCAGAAAACTAACAGTGGATGACATTGTCAAGATACTTGAGCGTGCTTTCTAATGGAGGAAGAGGTTATGAAAAGAAAGAAAACCATAGGGGATTTTTTCGAGATGAAGCGCAACAGGGAGCAGATTACCTTTATCACCAGTTATGACTACCCCACAGCTACCTTCGCGGAGAAGGCCGGGATGGACATGATCCTGGTGGGGGACTCTCTGGGAATGTGCGTATACGGGTATGAAGGGACAATGCCCGTAACCATGGATCAGATGATCGTCCACAGCGAGGCAGTGCGACGCGGTGCCTTGTGCACCTTTGTGATCGGCGACATGCCCTTCCTCTCCTACCAGGTCTCGGATCAGGAGGCAGTGGAAAACGCAGGCCGGTTTTTTAAGGAGGCCAATGTTGATGCCGTCAAGCTCGAGGGAGGTGTGAGGGTGACAAGCCGCATCAGGGCGATCGTGGATGCCGGCATGCTGGTTATGGGCCACATCGGGCTCACGCCCCAGAGCTCTTCCCAGCTGGGCGGTTTCAAGGCCCAGGGGCGCACCCTTGAGAGCGCCAAGGCACAGGTTCAGGATGCCCTGGCAGCGCAGGAGGCCGGTGCTGCCATGATTCTTCTGGAGGCAATTCCCCCTGAGGTTGCAGGCTATATCACCGAATTGCTCTCTATTCCCGTTTTGAGCATCGGGGCAGGGCCTCATTGTGATGGACAACTCCTCATTGTCAGCGATATGCTCGGGATTTTTGAGGCATTCACGCCGAAGTTCGTGAAGCGTTACGCGGAGGTGGCCAAGATCAGCACGGAGGCCCTGACCGCCTATGTTGAGGATGTAAGGTCAGAGGCATTTCCCGAACCCCAGCATATCTATCCAATGATTCCCGAGGAATTGGAGAAGTTCGAGGAGTGGGCGGCAGCACATAAGGATAAGCGTGGTTAACAGCAGAAGTTTTTACGTCCCTGAAATTATGGTTGCTGTGAGCATGTAAGGTTTTCTCAGCTATACAAGGAATAGGGAATAAGGAGGCGTTATGTCACTTACAGAGGAAATAATAGAGCAAGTATCTCAGCAGTTGCTTGAGGCTGAAAAAACGTGTCAGCCAATAGATACAATTTCGGAGAAATACCCTGATATGACCTATGATGATGCCTATGCCATACAGCTAAAGACCATTGAAAAAAAGGTTGAGGCAGGGGCAGTTGTTGTTGGCAGGAAAATCGGCCTGACTAGCAAGGCCATGCAGGAACTGATTGGCCTTGACGAACCGGATTTCGGTATCATAGTTGACAATAGGGTATTCAGGGAAGGAGAGCCTATCCCTGCCAAAAGTATGATTGTCCCTAGGATAGAGGCCGAAATTGGCTTCCTGCTCAAGGACGACCTTAAGGGGCTAGGCGTGACCGTTGTTGATGTGCTGGCTGCTACAGCGGGCGTTATGCCGTTGCTCGAGGTCAAGGACAGCAGAATCAAAAACCTGAAGCCAACAATCAAGGACGCCATTGCGGATAATGCCACGAGCGGTATCGTGATTCTCGGAGGAAAACTTACACCGCTGACATCTGATATCGATCTTCGTCTAGTTGGAATGATTTTTGAAAAAAACGGCAAAGTTGTTTCAACTGCCGCAGGCGCTGCGGCGTTGGGAAATCCGGCCGAGCCGGTCGCATGGCTGGCAAATAAGTTGACGAGCTATGGCATTACCTTGAGAAGGGGTGAGTTTATTATGTCTGGAGGGCTCAGTCGGGCTGAAGAGGTAAAACCCGGTTCGTTTTTTAGAGCGACATTTGACCGATTGGGCTCGGTCTCCGCATTGTTTGAGTAGGATGATATGTACGACATAGACTTCGTTGTCGAGGAATTTTTGAAAACGCCCCGGTTTTAACCTATGCTATGATGAACTTGGATCGGGAAAAGGCAAGCTTGTCTTATGGGAAGCTTCTATGATCCTGCCCTGGAAAAGCAATGTCTTATCACCAGTTATCACACGGTG
>CAZIBA010000390.1:0-3453 GCA_964536795.1 uncultured Planctomycetota bacterium
CACGAGCGCCAGACCCACAGCGAACATCGTGGTGCTCGAGGCCAGCACGAAGACCACCGAGATCACCTGTTCGAAGGCTGCCGGTCGGGTGACGCCCCGCAGGTTGAGGGTCAGCCCCACGGCCAGTCCCAGCAGGGGCAAGCTGCGCGGGTCGCGGAAGATGCCCAGGAAGTCGTGCCAGCGGAAGGCCAGCCGGTCACGACCCACCACCCGGGCCAGGGGAAAAAGGACCCCGAACACCAGGGGAGACCAGTAGATGAGGAAGATGATGCTCTGGGCGTAGCCCTGCTCACCGAGAAGGGCGTAGATGACGATCCCCCCCATGCTGTAGCCCATGTTGCTCAGACTGGTGGCGAAGGCGAAAGACGCCCGGCTCCGCCGACCCTCGGACAGCCAACGTGACACCACCCATCCCACCACAAGCATGGTCACCGTCAGCAGGGTCCCGATGACCGGAAGGAACGTCAGCTTCGCCTTGATCTGGACACCCCAGGTGGCCAGCCAGACCAGGGTGGTAGCGCCCGCGGCGATGCTGACGGTGAGGATGGACCCGGACCAGCGCCTGTCCACCCAACCCCGTCGGCGCACCAGGTAGCCCAACGTCAGCGGCAGCAGGACGCAGAAGACCAGAAAAAGAATCGGCCCCCCGGCCGAACCGTTCATAGGACACGCACCTCTCCACCTCCTCACCACCCAACCTACCACGCCCACCCGGTGCCGGCAAGGTCGGCAAGCTCGTCCTGTCCGCGAAAGAGGGCTTCGTCAGCTCCCCACAGTCGTTTGAGCAGTTACTTGACCTGCGAGGTCTTGACCGCCTAAAGTCCCGGGCTATAATGATAGGTTCTGATGGCCGGGACTCCGTCCGCTGGACCCCTCGGGTCGGCGGGTGGGTCGGCCGGTGACATAGGGAGAGCAATGGCGGTGAGCGAAATCAGACCCCAACGACCGCGCTTTTTTGTTTTTGTAAGACGGATGCTTCTGGTGCTGGTCCTGTTGCTGGTGCTGGGCGGCGTGGCGGTGACCCTGGTGTCCATCAAGGAGTACGTCACCAGCGCGGGCATCGTTCGTCCGGCCGAGGAGGTGCGCCTGCACTCGCTGTTGGACGGGGTGGTGCTGGAGGTCACCGTGGAGGACGGTGACCAGGTGTCGGAAGGCGACGTGCTGGTCAGGATCGACGACGCCTACTACCTGGAACAGCTCTCCCGTCAGGAGGACGACCTGGCCCTGAAGAAGGCCGACCTGGCCGTGGCCGAACAGGAGTTGGCGCGTCTGCGGGTGGCCCCGCTTCCGGAGAGCTATCGCTTCAGCGAGCTGGACGTGGAGCGGGCCCAGGCCCGGCTGGATGCCGCCCAGGACAGCCTGGACCGCCAGGTGACCGCCTCCGACAAGGGAGTGACCAGCGGACAGGCCCTGGCCGATGCCAAGGCTCAGGTGGCCCTGGCCCGGGTGGACCTGGCCATGGCCCAGCGTCGGCAGGAGCTGGTGGCCGCCGGGCTGGCCCAGGCCATCCTCAAGGAGACCGAGGCCGGTGTCGCCCGCACCCGCACCGAGGTGGCCATCATGGAAGAGCAGGCCTCACGCTCCCGTCAGCTTCTCTCCCGCTACACCATCACCGCCCCCAAGGACGGTCTGGTGGTGCGCAGGGAGAAACTGGCGGGCGAATCCGTCAGCCGGGGCGAACTGGTTCTGGTGCTCACGCCCGATGAGAAGCGACGCGTGTTCTTCCACGTCCCCGAACGTGACGTGGTCAAGGTGGTCCCCGGTCAGAAGGTGCGCATCTACTCCCAACAGTACCCGTACCGCCAGTACGGCGTGACCCAGGGCGAGGTGTACAAGGTGGAGAACTGGGCTCCCGGTCAGACCCCGGGGAGTGTTGGTGGAGGAGGTGGGGGCCGGAGCTACGAGGTCCGGGTCTGGATCACCGACTGCCCCTACCCCACACCACTGTCGCTGGGCTCGTCGGTACAGGGGGAGATCCTGGTCGGCGACAAGCGGGTCTACCGCGTCCTCCTGGGGTTTGACTGAGGCGGCGAGACGGGAGACTGGGAATCCCCGGAGGGAGGGTCCACCCGGGCAGCTCGTGCTTCGTAGCGAACTACTTCGCAGAGCAGCACTCCGGGCCCGGTGCTGGGCAGAGCTACAGCCTATGGCTGAACTCGTTCTTATCGAAGAGACGCTGGCCTACGGTAATCCACTGGACGGCACCGAGCCCCTGTACCTGCTGGTGGCTTATCCCCGGCTGGACCATCCACTTCCCCTGCTGATGGTGATGCACGGCTACTCCCGGGGCGCCGACCGGACCACGGTGGCCTCGGTGGTCCGCCGGTTCGCCCGGGACCACGGTGTGGCAGCGGCCAGCCTGGACCTGCGAGGTCGTGGCGGCTCGGCCGGTCGGCGGGACAGTGGCGGCCGGGAAGTGAGCGACATCGCAGCCGCCTGTGAGTTCCTCGTTGGCCACTTCGGCCGTCAACTGGACGCCGAGAATTTCGCTATCCTGGGCTACAGCGGCGGGGGCGGGAACGTCTTCAGCGTACTGGTCAAGTGTCCGGACCTATTCCGTTCGGCCTTTTCCTTTTTCGGCATGAGCGATTACGCTGGCTGGTTCGACCACGGGGCCGAGGGTCGTCACCGGGCCCAGCTCGTCGCCGACGTGGGCGGCCACCCGGGTCAGGTGCCCGAGCGCTACGCCGCCCGCAACTCGCTTCTCGGTGTCCGCAACAGCCCCCACACCGACGTCCACCTCTTCTGGGACGCTGAGGAGACGGTCTGCCCGGCTTACCTCAACCGCGCCTTCGCCCAGCGCGCCCGACGACTGGGCCACGGCAACGTCACCCTGCACGAGAGCCGACCGGGCGACCGACTGCGCTGGCACCACGGCTACCCGGGGGACAACTCCGACCTGGTTGCCGTCGAACCCTTCATCGCCGACTGCCTCCACGAGCCCCACGTGCCTCCCGTCTCCTTCGACCCCGTCGGTCAGGTGACGGCCGTGGGCTATCTCGTCACCGGTCCCTTCGTCCTCACTGTCGGTGACCTCACCGACAGCGTGGTCGAGCTGGTCTACAGCGTGGCCGGACGCGCCTGGCGTTTCCAGCTCCTGAGGGTTACCTCGCCCCCGGCCACCCGGGCCAGGCTCATCCTCAAGCTCTGGCGTCACGGTGCGCGGGCAGGCGGGCCCGCTCTCCCCCGGGTCACGGTCCGTCGCCTCGACGAGACCCGGGAGACCGACTGGCCCGAGGTCCACCTGAAGGGCCGCCTGGTGGTGATTGACGGACTGCCCCTGGACGTTGAGGTCCTGGTGACACCCAAGTGACGGAGGGACGACGCCCGGAGGAGGACGGGACCAGCCGTCGGGGAGTGGCCTGCCTGTTGGCCCTGCTGGTCGTTCTGGCCGTTGGCTGCGCCGACAGTGCTCACCTGTCGAGAACTCGGCTCCCCTTCGAGATCGACGCT
>CAZIBA010000391.1:0-3444 GCA_964536795.1 uncultured Planctomycetota bacterium
TCAGACCGGACCCGCAGATCTTTCCCGACGTCACCTTCAGCTACCAGATACTGGACCGTCGCCTGCGGGAGCTGGCCTTCCTCAATGCTGGGGTGCGCATCGCCATCTCCGACGAGGCCGAGGGCCGCAGCGAGGAGTTCCACTATGCTGGTGGCCTGCCCGAGTTCGTGCGCTACCTCAATGAGGAGAAGAGGGTGCTCCACCGGGAGGTCATCTTCTCCACCAAGGACGAGGGTGACCTGGCCGTGCAGCTGGCCATGCAGTACACCGACGGTCACGCGGCCAACGTCTTCGCCTTCGCCAACAGCGTCAACACCATAGAAGGAGGCACCCACCTGAGTGGCTTCCGGGCCGCCCTCACCCGGACGGTGAACAACTACTCCCGCACTCACAACCGGACCAAGAAGGGGCCCAGCCTCGAGGGGGACGACATCCGCGAGGGCCTGACGGCCGTCATCAGCGTGCGCCTGCCCGACCCTCAGTTCGAAGGTCAGACCAAGACCAAGCTGGGCAACTCCGACGTCCAGGGCCTGGTCGAGGCCGTCGTCAACGAGCAGCTCTCCACCTTCTTTGAGGAGCACCCCTCCACGGCCAAGACCATTGTGGAGAAGTCGTCCCTGGCTGCCCAGGCCCGGGTGGCCGCCCGCAAGGCCCGTGAACTGGTCCGCCGAAAGGGGGCCCTCAGTTCGGGCAGCCTTCCGGCCAAGCTGGCCGACTGCTCCAGCCGCGACCCCCAGGCCTCCGAGCTCTACCTGGTCGAGGGCGACTCGGCCGCCGGCACCGCTAAGCAGGGACGGGACCGACGGTTCCAGGCCATCCTCCCGCTGGGTGGCAAGATCCTCAACGTGGAGAAGGCCCGCATCGACAAGGTGCTGGCCCACGAGGAGATTCGCCTCATCATAAGCGCTTTGGGGACGGGCATCGGCGGCGAGGACTTCGACATCGAGAAGGCCCGTTACGCCAAGGTCATCATCATGACCGACGCCGACTTCGACGGCTCCCACATCCGTTCCCTGTTGCTCACCTTCTTCTTCCGCCAGATGCGGGCGCTGGTGGAACACGGCTACATCTATGTCGCCCAGCCTCCTCTCTACAAGATCCGCCGACGTCGACAAGAGCGCTACGTCTACACCGAGCGGGAGATGCGTGGTGTCCTCCTCGACTGGGGCTCCGAGGGCACCGTGCTCAAGATCGCCAGGTCCAGAAAGGCCATCCGCAACGGCAACCAGTTGCGCTCGCTCCTGGAGCTGCTGGGACGGATGGAGGAGCACGAACGGGTGGCCGCCCGCCGGGGCCTGCGCCTGGACCGACTGCTCCAGCAGGCCAAGAAGGGGAAGCTGCCGTGCTTCCGCGTGCTGCTGGAGGGGGAGGAGCACTTCTTCTTCAGCGAGCGCGACCAGGACCGCTTCCTGAAGCGCAAGCAGAAGGAACTGGGCACCGAGCTGGTGGTGGCCGACGGTGGGGAGGCGTGGGGACGGGAGACGCTCCACGTCGACGAGCTACACGAGGTGGATGAACTCCAGGGTCTGCTCAAGAAGCTCGGCCAGCAGGGCCTCGACCCACGCTACTACTACGGCCTTCCCGGTTCCCACACCGTGGTGGCCCGACTGGAGGAAAACGGCAACACCGTCGAAATGACCGGCTTCCACGAGATCCTCGATGCCGTGCTTCAGCTCGGTCGCCGGGGCCTGGACGTGCAGCGCTTCAAGGGCCTGGGAGAGATGAACGCCGAACAGCTCTGGGAAACCACCATGGACCCGGCCACCCGCACCGTCCGCCGGGTCACCGTCGAGGACGCCGCCCAGGCCGACAAGATCTTCAACATCCTTATGGGCACCCGCGTCGAACCCCGTCGCCGGTTCATCCAAGAACACGCACTCGACGTCCAGTACATCGACACCATCTGAATCAGCAGCCAGCGTCCGGCCCGACTGCCGGGCCCAGGACGGTGAGCGCAGCGAGCCGCGGCTTGCCCGTCACCTCGCAGGACTCTATAATCCGGACCCAACGATCGGCTCCCGCTCGGGGAGCCGTCTGGTCAGCCGGCGGCCGAAGGGGAGTGGCGGAAATGTGGCCGAGAGATTGGCTCCGACGATCACGCTGGCACACCGAACCAGGTGCCCAGGCCCTGGAGGAACGGGCCCGACTCCTGGCCGCCACCCGCCAGCCCGACCGGGGGGCCCAGGTCGTCAAACACAGCCGGGTCCGCACCGTCTGGCGGGTGGAGCACGGTGAGGGCAGCTTCTACGTCAAGAGCTACCACCCCACCGGACTGGGCGCCAGGCTGGCTCATCTGCTCCGTCCGGCCAAGGGCTGGCGGGAGTACCGTCAGCTCCAGCGGCTGGCCGCCCTGAGCGTCGAGTGCCCCCGGCCCGTGCTCTGCGGTGAGGAGAGCCGGGCTGGTCGGCTGCGCCTCCACCTGCTGGTGACCGAGGGTCTGCCCGGAGTCCGACCGTTTGCCGAGGTCGCCTTCGACCGCCGGCTCGGCCCCCGGCGTCGACGGAGACTGGCCTGGGACCTGGGTCGCTGGCTCCGTCGGCTGCACCAGGCTGGCGTCTACCACGACGATTTCCACGGCGGCAACGTGGTGGTCAGGGAGACGGATGCGGGTTACGGGTTCGCCCTGGTGGACGTGGACCGGACCCGTCTCCGCCGTCGGCTCACCGCCCGGGAGCGCGAGGAGATGCTGGCTGCGGTGGATGCCTTCTGTCTGCACGCGGTGCCGGCCTCGCTTCGGCTGCTGGCGCTCAAGGGGTACCTGGGCCGGGAGGGGAGGCTTCGGCCTGCCGACCGGGAGCTGGCCGGCCGGGTGGCCCGGCGCAGCCGACGTCGGCTGGAACGCTTCTGGTGTCGCCGGGCCCGCCGGGCGCTGGCCACCAACCGCCAGTTCGTCGTGGGCCGGACCCGCCGACGCCGGTTCGCCCTCCGGGCGGACTGTGCCAGCGGTCTCCTGGGTGAGCTGCTGGCCGACCCCGAGCAGCTCCTTATGCTCCCCGACGTCGAGGTGCTCAAGAACACCCGCCGGGCCACCACCTCGCTGGTGCGGTCCAGCGCTGCCGAGGGCGAGAGGCGCTGGGTGGTCAAGCGGTATCAGACGCCCACGCTGGTGAAACGCTGGACGAGTCCCTTGCTGCCGTCTCGGGCCTGGCGGGCCTGGTGGCGGGCCAACGAGCTTCTGGTGCGCCGACTCCCCGTGCCCAAGCCGGTGGCAGCGGTCGAGACCCGACGGTGGGGGATGCTGCGCGACGCCTACTTCGTCAGCGAGGCCGTCGCCGGCGATCGGCTCTTGGAGTTCGTGCGCGATGTGGGGTTCGACGACGAGGTGATGTGGCGGCTGGGACGGATGCTACGTCGCTTCCACGACCACGGCTTCTACCACCAGGACCTGAAGGCCAACAACGTGCTGGTATCCGGCCCACCGGGGGATCGGCAGGTGTGGCTCAT
>CAZIBA010000392.1:0-3427 GCA_964536795.1 uncultured Planctomycetota bacterium
AGTACTTGACCGCGGCGTACCAACTGACCTGCTCCACGGGCTTGTCCGGCGCCTTGAACTTGGATGGGTTCCTTCCCATCAGGCCGTGGTAGGCTTGCTGGGTCACTTCGTACTTGTCCATATAGAAGGCACCGACGTGCACTGTCTGGGTGGGCCTCTCGTCGTCCTCTCCGCGGTCATCGCCCATAAGGAACCGGCCGGAGGCAATGAGCACCATTTCGACACCCGTCCCGGTCACTATCTGCTGCTGAGCGCGGCCGCGATGAGGAGCAGCCGTCGGGCGCTCCGGCTCCTCTCCCTTACTACAGCCACCGACCAGGAGAGCGAGAAGAGCCGCGGCGAGCAGCGCTCGGCGGATCGATGCCCTGGGCCTGACCAGCGCAGAGAACGGTCCGTTCTGCGGGGTGGGCGTCGTCTTCACGGCATCAGTGCCTCGGGGCCTCGTAGTGAGTTGGGTTGCGCAGGATCTGTTGGGTCCGCCGACGGATTTCGCCGGCCAGCTCGGCCGCCCGTGGGTCCGTCGCCCCGGCCAGCGCCGCCCGCTGACGCAGGATTTTCACCGCCATACGACACTCGCCCACGAGCTCGTCTTGATTGCCACCCACCACCACGATGGCACTGGTGATGGCCTTGCATCTTGTCAGGGCGTCCTTGCCTTCGTAATCCAGCAGAGCCGTGCGGAACTTCTCCGTCAGCTCAGCCACGTACTCCGGGGTCTTTATCTTTGCCTTCCTCTTCTCCACGCCCGCTTCGATGGCCCTGGTGAGAGCTTCCATCTCGGTCACGAAGGCGGCCAACTCGGGGTCAGCCCCCTGCTGTTCCTCCAGGTAGGCGAGCATCTCGTGGCCAAAGGCCACGTAGTCGTCGATTCTTCCGCGGATGTGCCTGACGAAGACGAGGACGTCCGCCAAAGCCTTTTCTACCTCCGCCCGTCTCTCTCTCTGTTGTCCTCTGGCGTAGATGCCGTCGAGCATGTCTCTGGTGGCGCAGGTGGCCCGGCCTTTGAAGGAAGTCCCCTGTCCCTCCACGTCCAGGATGTACTCACACGGACCGACGCCCAGGCTGTCCCGCACGATGTCCACAACCGTGAACACGTCCAGCGGGGTCGTCTTGAGGCGGTTGATGGGATAGATGATGGCCGGCCCGCGGAAGCGAACCACCCTCTCCAGTGGCTGGAGGTATCCCTGGCCGGTCCTGTCAGCCCAACAGGGGTACAGAAACGACCCCAGCACCGTTGTCCACCTCTTCCGGTTCACCGGAATCGTGGTGGGATTCCCAAACCAACCGTGCTTCTCGAACGTCCCGTTTCCCTTCTCTGCTATCATCTCCCAACTGTCCGTCAGGTTGTCGTCTCGCCTCCAGTCAACCCGCCATTGGGCCGGGTAGGGCATTCTCCAATCGAGACGGACGACCTTGCCGACGTCCTCTTCCCCGAGGTCCCGCCTGTGCCACGTCCCCCGCCCTTCCAGGACGGCAACCCAGGCCCTTCCCTCTTCGCCGTACTGTGTCTCCGAGGCGTCGATGACCCTTTCGCCCTCCCGGCCCGTCAGTGTGATGCGCACGTCCCCTTCCCGGGAGCTCCACACGGCCATCACGATTCCTTCGCCCTCAGCCAACATGTGGAGGAGGAAGTTCTCACCGGGAAGCTCCGCCTCAGAGACGGGCAGCTGGACAGCGTCGACCACAATGTCGTCGGCGAAGAAATCCGGGAGCACGGCGAAGCGGCAGGGGGCCTCCACGCGCAGACCGGTTGCACCCCCATGGGGCTCCGTCTCGACGAACACCTGGCCGATCTTGAGCCTGTAGCTCAGCGTCAGC
This sequence comes from uncultured Planctomycetota bacterium, assembly GCA_964536795.1. Taxonomy (GTDB): domain Bacteria; phylum Planctomycetota; class DG-23; order CBDVDV01; family CBDVDV01; genus CAZIBA01. The sequence continues at coordinate 1,819 of CAZIBA010000392.1, forward strand.
TCCTTGCCATTCGCTCCCTTGAAAGTGGCGTCGACCGCCACGCTGCTCGGGTCGTTTGCCACTACCGTGACCGAAGCGAGCTTGCCCGTAAGGGTGCCCACCACGGGTGCCAGCAGCGCCCGCATCCTCGCGCCCTTCGGACCTACCGAGTACACCTCCGCCCCTCGGGCCCCCCGGCGCAGCAGAAGCGCGAGCCTGTCGTTGCAGAAGACGGCGTCACCCTTGAAGCCGTATGCCACTTCGTTCTCGGGCACCTCGCTCCACCCGTCCCTTCGGGACAAGGCGTCGGCTGGGAGCGGCTCAGACGACGAGACGACCGTGTCGAACAGGCGTACCCGGGCGTCGAGCCCCCCCGGCCCGGCTGGTTGCTGGTAGGGGACGTAATCTCCCTCGTACAGTCGGAACACGTCGGCCCGGTACTGGCAGTCGGGCTGGATGCAACTGATGTAGGCGAACCAGCCCTCGGGGAAGGGCACGTTGACCTTGAAGGTGACGTGGAGCTCCGTCCACTCGTTCTTCTTGAGGGTGAACTCCTCACTCACGGCCGGCTTGTCCCAGGGACGGCCGTGCCGCTCGATCTGCAGGATCACAGTCACGGGCTCCCCAATGGCCTTGGCGAAGACGGCGAAGGTGTACGTCTTGCCCTGCTGGCCGGCGGCCAGGGTCTGCCCGAACATGGTGCCCATCTCTTCCACGGTATCTATGGTCACGAGCGCGCTGTGTCCTCCGGCGGCCGCATCCTCGTTGTCCACGGTGAAACGGGCAGTGGTGCCCCGTCTGTTGTTGAGCCACCAGAACTCCCTGCCCCTCTCGAAGCTGGCGTTCAGAAACCGGTTCTCCGGCCCTTCCACACCTTGGGACCCCTGCGCCCGAAGGGCTGGGGACTGAAGAGCTACGCAAAGCCCCATCCACAAGGACACTGCCAGTCTCAGCTTCGAGGACACGTCCAATCCCCTTTCGCGGATTAGCTGTCGCTCCTCACTTCTTCCGGAGCATCTGTTCGGCCTGTTCCTGGACCTCGCCTGCAAGATCGGCGGCCCGGCCGTCCGGCTCGGCGGCCATCCGGCATTGCTGCCTGAGCCACCTGACGGCCATTCGACACTTGCCCAACGTGTTGTCCTGGGCAGCGCCGATGGAGCGGAGCTCGGCGCCCAGCCGGCGACATTCGGCGAGAGCGTTCTCGGTGCCGATGAGGCCAACCATCCCGTCGGCCAGTTGCCGAGCTACCTCAGGGGTCTTCATCGCCCCCCGCCTCAGTTCGATGCTGCGAGCCATATCGTCGGCAGTCCTGCTCAGTGTTCCGGCCAAGTCGGCCGTGCTGGCGTTCCCCTCTGCCTCGGCACAGCGCTGCTGCACCTGCCGGGCGAAGTCAGTGTACCGCTCGATCCGCGCCTGGGTGTGCTCGACGTGACTGGTCATCTGACTGAGCCGCTCCCTGATGGCCTCTGACTCACGCGCGTCCCTCTTCCTCTCGAACTGCCTTTCCACCCAGTGGGTGACCTCCTCCGGCGTAGCCGGCGCCTCGGAATCCAGACCCTCCACCCTTAGGACGTACTGGCAGGGGCCGACGCCCAGCGTGTTTCGCATGACGTCGGTGGGGCAGAACACG
>CAZIBA010000393.1:0-3427 GCA_964536795.1 uncultured Planctomycetota bacterium
GAGACGTTGAAGCGGGGGCTTCTCGGGGCGGCCGGGCTGGCTCTCGTCGATCATCGGGGCGTCTGGGCGAAACCTGCAACGCGACCGAGCCGGCCCGCACAGTCGGCACAGGCCAAGGCGGTCATTCAGATCTGGATGTGGGGCGGGCCGTCGCACCTTGATACCTTCGACCCCAAGCCGGAGGCGGGCTACGACTACTGCGGCCCCTTCGACAAAGCCATCCCCACCAACGTGGAAGGCATCCGGATCAGCGCTCAGTTGCCGCTGCTGGCGCAGCAGGCCGACAAGTACGCCATCATCCGCAGTATGACCCACGGCATCAACGCGCACGAGACGGCGTCCTACATGGTACAGACCGGGCGCAAGCCCGGCCGGCTGGTCTACCCCTGTGCCGGGGCTGTGGTGTCGCTCTTCAAGGGTTACGACCACGGCTACAAAGGACTGGTGCCGCCCTACGTCGTGCTGACCGAGCCTCAGGGCCGTTTCTCCGAGGCCGGGTTCCTGGGCCAGCGATACAAGCCGTTCGCCACGGGCGGCGATCCCAACCGGACCCCCTTCGCTGTGGAGGGTATCGTCGCGCCGGGCATTTCCGATGAGCGCCAGCACAGCAGGCGTGACCTGCTCCATGCCCTGGATACGCTGGGGAAGGCCATGCCGGCAAACCCGTACTTCGAAGAGCTCGACCGGTGTGAGACGAAGGCCTACGACATGATGTTCGGAGACGCCAGGAAGCTCTTCGACCTGTCGTCGGAGAGCGACGAAACCCGGGAGCGCTACGGCCACAACACCTTTGGCCAGTCCTGTCTGATGGCGCGCCGGCTGGTCGAGCATGGCCTGCCCTACGTGACCATCAACTACAAGGGGTGGGACACCCACAAACAGCACTTCGAGATCATGCGTCGGAAGCTGCCGGAAATGGACCAGGGCATGGCCACACTGCTGGCGGACCTGGCCGACCGCGGCCTTCTGGCGAGCTCCATCGTGTGGTGGAGCGGGGAGTTCGGACGGACGCCGTAGGTCCAGTGGGAGCCCGCCTTGAACGGGGGCCGCGGCCATTTCGGCATGTGCTTCTCCGCCGTGGGTGCCGGCGGGGGGTTTGAGGGTGGCCGTGTCGTCGGGGCCTCCGACGAGAAGGGCGCGGAAGTCGTGGAACGTCCCGTGTATCCACGAGACCTGCTCGGCAGCATGTACGCGCTGCTCGGCATCGACCCTGATGGCCCGCTGCCCAACCCGCGTGGACTGGACGTCCAGGTATTGCCCAAGGCGGAAGCCGGCGAGGAGAGTGCCGGCCGACTTACGGAGATCATGTAACTCGTGAGCATAGGCACGAAAGCATCGAGACTGCTGCTCCTCCTGGCCATGACCGTGTGCCTCCCGACTGCAGGGGGCGCGGCTCCCAAGAGAGAGCCCCACATCGGTTACGTCTTTCCCGCGGGGGGACAGAAGGGCAGGACCTTTGAGGTCCTGGTAGGTGGTCAGTTCCTCCGAGGTGTCACCGACGCCTACGTCTCCGGTGAAGGTGTGCGCGCCTCGGTCATCCAGCACTACAGACCCCCCAGGAACCTGAATGGGGATCAGCGTCAGGAGCTTCGGGGACGGCTGGAGAAGGTGAGGAATCAACGACTGGCGGAGTTGGACATCAAGGGTCGGGTACCCCCCCTTCCCGGCAGGCCGGCCGCCAGCAGAAGCGAAGGGTCACCAGGCAAGAAAGCGGCAGAGCCGATGCCGGTGGAACTGCCGGGACACCCGTTGCTCCGGAACCTGGAGAAGATGAGCCTGAGGGAACTGCAGAACGTGGCGGACCAGTTGCTCAACCGGCGCTACCTCGGGAAACGTCAGCAGAACACGCAGCTTGCGGAAATGGTGCTGATTGAGGTGACCGTTGACGCCGGCGCGACCCCCGGTGACCGGGAGTTGAGGCTGGGGGCTCCCCTCGGCCTGACCAATCCCATGTGCTTCCAGGTGGGCACGTTGCCGGAGATTCGTGAGCAGGAACCGAACGACCCGAAAGGCTTCGCCTACCTGCCGAAGGAGCCGCCCATCGATCTGCCCGTGGTGCTCAACGGACAGATCATGCCGGGGGACATCGACCGGTTCCGCTTCCGAGGGAGGCGGGGACAACGGCTCGTGATAGAGACGCAGGCCCGGCACCTGGTCCCCTTCCTGGCCGACGCCGTGCCTGGTTGGTTCCAGGCCACGGTGGCCCTCTACGATGCGCAGGGCCGCGAACTGGCCTTCGCCGACGACTACCGTTTCCATCCCGACCCCGTCCTCTTCTACCAGGTCCCTGAGGACGGCCAATACGAGTTGGAGATACGCGATTCCATCTATCGCGGGCGCGAGGATTTCGTCTACCGCGTCGCCATGGGCGAACTGCCCTTCATCACCCAGACGTTTCCTCTGGGCGGCCGGGCGGGCGTCGGAACCGTCGCCGCCATCGATGGCTGGAACCTACCCAGCAAACGGTTGCCCTTGGACACCCAGCCGGGCGACGACCACATCCGGCAGACCGCCTTGCGCGAGAACGGGCGCGTATCCAACGAGGTCACCTATGCCGTGGATACACTTCCGGAGTGCACTGAAACCGAACCCAACGACGACGTGCAGGGCGCGCAGCGGATCGACCTGCCCCGGGTCGTCAACGGCCGCATCGCCCGGCCCGGCGACGTGGACGTGTTCCAGTTCGAGGGCCATGCCGGTGACGAGGTGGTGGCCGAAGTGCTCGCCCGTCGGCTGCACTCCCCGCTGGATTCGCTGCTGCGGGTGACCGACACACGGGGGAGCGTGCTGGAATGGAACGACGACTACATGCAGAAGGATGGTCACCTGCACCCAGATATGGGATTCCTCACACACCACGCTGATTCCTATCTCAGCGCCCGACTGCCGGAGGATGGGACGTACTATGTGCACCTGGCCGACGCGCAGAATCACGGCGGCGAGGCCTATGGCTATCGCTTGCGCATCTCTCCCCCGCGTCCTGACTTCGCACTGCGCGTGACCCCCTCCAGTCTGAGCACGCGCGCTGGTGCCGTGGTTCCATTCACCGTGCACGTGTTGCGCAGAGATGGATTCGAGGGCGAAGTCGAGCTGGTGCTCAAAGGTGCTCCCGCCGGTTTCGCGCTGAGTGGAGGACGGGTTCCCAGCGGCCGTGACTGCATCCACGTGACCCTGTCGGCGCCCCCGGAGCCCCTGGATCGCCCGGTGACGTTGCAGTTGGAGGGTCGCGCCCGAATCAACGGGGAGACCGTGAGCCGGCCCGTCGTCCCCTCGGAAGACGCTATGCAGGCGTTCCTCTATCGCCATCTGGCAACGTCACGGGAGCTCCTGGTCGTGGTCAGGGCGACCAGGTGGCGTCTTCTGCCGGTTGAGCTGCCGGGGCTCGGCCTCGTCCGGGTGCCAGCGGGAGGCGCGGGCCCGGTTCGGC
>CAZIBA010000394.1:0-3417 GCA_964536795.1 uncultured Planctomycetota bacterium
CCGCCAACGGACCGTCAAGAGGGAGGACTTCCTGCACGTCATCCACGTCGGCGACGCGGCCACCTACAGCGAACCCCGGGTCGAGCGTATCGACGGCGACCGGACCGTGGGCGCGGAGGTCACTGCCGACGGACTCACCTACCGCGTCATCTTCCGCACCACCGGCCCCGTGGGCGGCCTCGTGACCGTCAGCAAAGGTAACGAGGTGGTCATCGAGCAGGAGCTCACCACAGAAGTCCAGCCCCAGAAAGGCTACGCCACGGGGCAATAGCAACGGGAGGACGAAGGACAATGGTCTCACGAACAGGAGCAATGACGGCACTGCTTGCCGGTGCTGTGCTGGCAGGTGTGCTTTCGGCACCGGCTTCCGCAGCGGAGGTCCGCGCCGATCACCCGCGAATGCTCTTCACTGCGGACGACCTGCCGGAGATCCGCCAGCGCTGCCAGACCACCCACAAGGAGACCTGGCAGGAGCTCAAGCAGTGGATGGACGAGCGCCTGAACTACCAGCCCGAAGCCCGGCCCCAGTCGGCCATCATCCCCCGCACCATGGGCTTCGTCTACCAGGTGACCGGTGAGGAGAAGTACGCCCGGGCCGGCATCCGTCTCCTCCGCTACTACACCGACCTCCACCTGCAGGGGATTCGGAAAGGCGGCAACGCCAACATCTGGCCGGCCGTGGACCTCCGCCGACACAACTATATCGCCTACGACTGGCTCTATGCCGCCATGACCCCCCAGGAGCGCACCGAGATCGGAAAGATGCTCCTGGAGATCACCGAACTCCACGAGAAACAGGACACCTGGGACCACGCCTATGCCGGTGGCTACGGCCAGCACGAGGACGCCTACTACTGCGGTCTGGCCCTCTACAAGTCCGGCGTCGACGACGCCAAGGCCGAGAAGTACCTCGACATGGGCTCCGACTTCTTCTTCAACCAGACCCTGGCCGGCCGAAACCAGGTGGCTGCAGACGACGGCGGCATCCAGTCGGGGATGGGCTACGCCCTCTACAACTACATCCCCGTCGAGTCCTACGGCCTCGCCCTCTGGAAGTCGGCCACCGGAGAGGACCGCTTCGACGAGGACAGGAGCCTGAAGAACTTCCCCGTCTGGGCCCTCTACACCATCACGCCTAACTTCGAGTGTCCACCCATCTGCGACATCGGGGCCAACGTGGACGAGCTCACCGCCGACAACCTGAAGGGCAACACCGCCGTCGGCGCCAACCCCCTTCGCCTTTTCCTCTCACTCATCGCCAACCGCTACCGCGACGGACGAGCCGCCTGGCTGATGCCCGAACCCGGCAACTACTGGATCAACAACGGGGCCGAGTACATCCTTTGGAGCGACCCCTCGGTGAAGCCCCTTGCTCCCGGTCCGGAACTCCCCCGTGGTCGTCACTTCGAGGGCCTGGGCTGGGTGGCCATGCGAAGCGGCTGGGAGGACCCCGACGCCACCTACTCCATCTTCGCCCTGGGGGACAACTACTACGGTCACAAGCACCGGGACGTCAACTCCTTCGTCATCTACCACCAGGGCTACCTGGCCGCTGACGCCCGTCGCCGCATCTACCAGACCGCAGGCCACAACACGCTGCTGGTCTACACCGACGGCAACGACGGCGAGCAGCGCCGTCCGCAGACCGACAACATGTACCGGGTACGAGAGATGGACCCGACGTGCGACACCGGTGACGTCATCGCCTTCGAGACCAACCCCCACTACGTCTACGTCTGTGGCGACGCCACCAAAGCCTACAACTGGCTGGGGGAAGGTGAGTACACCTACTACGAAGGCCGAGAGCCGAAGACCTACACGCCCCAGTTGGAGGGCTTCACCCGCCAGTACGTCTATCTGCACCCGAGCACCTTCGTCGTCTACGACCGGGTCACCTCGGTGAAACCAGAGGCCCGCGTGGTCTGGCAGCTTCACACCTGGGAGGAGCCCACGGTGGAGGGCGGCCGCATAGTCGCCAAGCAGGGCCAGGGGCAGCTCACCTGCATGACGCTCTTGCCCGAGAAGCCCGTGGTGAAGAAGAACTACCAACACCTGGTGGGGGCCGAGCAGACCAAGGCCGCCTTCTGGCAGACCACCGTCGAGCGTGAGACCCCGGTCAAGAGGGGGGACTTCCTCCACGTCATCCACGTCGGAGCCGCGGCCGGCTACCAGGCCCCCACGGTGAAGAAGTTCGCCGACGAGGGCACCGTGGGCGTCGAGGTCTCGGCCGACGGCATGAGCTACGTCGTTACCTTCGACACAACCGGGGCCGTGGGCGGGCACGTCACCGTCAAACGGGGCGACGAGGTTTTTTTCGAGAAGAACCTGGCCAACTCCGTCGAACCCCAGACAGGCTACGCCGAGGTCAGATAAGCCCTCAACTCCGAGTCAAGCAACAGGGACGCCTGCGCGGGCGCCCCTGTCGCCTTTCGGTGAACCACGGCGCGTACCCGGGCGCAGCTCTTACCGCGTGCTCGGTGTGGCCGCTCCCGCTTCGAGTGAAGTGGGAGTACTTTCGTCCTCGGTGCTCTCCTGAGCGCGCTTCAGCGTGTGGATGAGGCGGTTGATGTCGTCCTGAGTCAGCTTGGCCCCGGGGTCCTGAGCGAAGAAATCGAACTCCAGGTGTTGGTCAGCTTTGTCAAAAACATGAACGATGACGGTGTCTGGCGCCTGCGGGTCCCCCAGCTGAAAGCCACGGAGTTCGCCATGCTCAAACGAGTGGAGGCCGGGCGCAGAAAGACTGCCTGCCAAGAGGGCTTTCATCATGAGCAACACGCTGACCCTGATGCTCTCCTGCCTGGACATGAAGACGGACAATTGATCTGGGGTGGAGTTCAACATGTCTCTGTACAAGCCATAGCGCCCCTCCCCCAGCAGCGCGACCACCTCATCTTGGGAGTCGGGGTGAGCAAGGATTGTTTCATTCAGAATGTCGGGCTGCTGGACAGGATCGAAGAACAGCACGATCTTTCCGGAGTCGGAGTCGATACGGACGGACGATTCTCTGATCTCCTCCTCAACGTCGGTCCAAGGCAGTTCGAACTCATAGCCGAAGTAGGAAAACCGTTTCCCGGGCACGTCCGCCGGCGAAGCGATCTCGAGCTCCTGCGGCACCACGTACATTTCTGGGCCCTTGCCGGCTGTCCTCTTCACGAAAATGACGGCGAGCGTCTGCACCCCGAAAAACACCGCAAAGAGCACCCCGAGAGCTACAATCAGGCCGACGACCCCAAGGACCACAACCGCTCTCGAACTCATCGCCCTGCCTCCTTGCCGCCCGAACTCGTCCCCGCCCGGGACCGTCAGTCCAACCGGTTCACCAGGGCCATCAGGCTGTCCAGAGCGTCCCTCAAGGGTACGTCTTTCAGGAAGAGGCAGGAGGAGCCGGCCACCACGATGTCGGCCCCGGCCTGGGCC
>CAZIBA010000395.1:0-3405 GCA_964536795.1 uncultured Planctomycetota bacterium
CGTCCTTCAGTTCCACCGCGACCGGGTAGCCTCCGTCCTGGTTGCTGACCGGCGGGGAGTCATCAGAGGATGTCTTCCGGACTCAGGGGAAGCTCGTCACCCTCCAGGGCCTCTTCCTCGAAGGACTCATACTCCTTCACTTTCAACTCCTTCATCGCTTCTGTCAGCTCGGTACCCTCGTTCTGTAGTACCCGTAATAGAACAGATGCGGCCCACAGGCCGAACGCATCGTCCCCGCGGAAGACGCACTGGAAATCCGCGCCCTCCTCGCCCTCGCCCTCCTCATCGAGCACAACAAAGGCGAAGTAGAGGCCGTGTTCCGATCCCAGAGCCTCCATCTCGGCCAGTTTCCGTACCAGTCAATTGGGTATCATACCTTCCTCCTTACCTGGTCGTGATGCTCGGGTCCCCCACCCCCGCCCCAGTGGCGGCTCAGCACCTCGCTGACCTCCTGGACCGTAAGCCAGACCCTGAGGCCCAGCCAGAGGAGCTGCTCCACCAACCGCTTCCATCTCCGCTCCATCGTTCACTCCTCTCTTCTGCGAACACCGTGTTTCCCTGCCTGCGTCAAGTGCTCTTGGAGCCACCTCCTTTCTTCTCCCTTCTCAAAGGGGCCACAGCCCTCACGCCGAACTCCCTTCCTCCGGGCCCCTGAGGAGGACGAAACGGACGTCGTCACAGCAGTAACGCTGCTGGACCCCGTAACCTTCACCAGCCTCGACCGGCCCTCCGACCTCGCTCAGGGGGGGCCTCCAGTCGTGGCCCTCACCGGCCTTCTCCCAGGCCGGGGAGGCCGCAGCGGAATGGGTTCGTTTCGTAATTCCTAAGCCAGGCTATTAGGGTTTTCTTTGGGTCCCCCAGAGAGGCGCGGGATGAGGCGCTGCGCCCAAGACGGATCCGGGCTTCGGCCAGCTCCTCCTCCGTAAGCAACCCATCCAAGCTCCACCTCTCTCGGTCCTCCCGCCTCTGACGCTCGCGTTCCTGCTGGTCGGCGTAGGCTTCGTACTCCTTCTCTGAAGCGAAGCCCGCCAGCTAGGGCGGGCCCGTTCGGGGGGCACGTCGCCAATCCATCGCTCCTTCCTCCACGGACCCGGACTTCCCGGATGCACCTTGCGCTGAACGTCTAGCGAGCTACGATAGTGGCGTTGCTTTGCGGGATCGGAGAGGGCACTGCTGCCGGGCGGCGACCCGCCCAGCGCCCAGGGGGGCCGGCGACGACGGCGGCACGGTACCGTGGAGGGAGGGCCCCACGTTTCGCTCGAGCAGAGGGTGCCTCTGCCAGGCCGGAGGTCCGCCCCTTCCTCGCTGAAGGCGGCCGCTTCGTGGGTGACGTCAGCAATCCCGATCGTGCGAGCATGCGCTGTTGACCGGAGGTGCATCGTGAAGCGTCGGCTGCCCCTGTTGCTGGTGCTCTGCCTCACCGTCGGTACCGCACGGGCTCGGTCGGCCGGGCCGGGAGGCGCGGGGGCCTCGGCGACCCCAGAGGTCGGACCCCCGTCAGAGGAGCAGGCCCTCGCAGGCCAGAGGGAATACCGTCGGCGGGGCGGCGTCTGCATGAACTCCCAGGTCTACGCACCGGCCAACAGGGAAGCCAGGGTGCCCGAAGACGTCGGCCACACTCCGGTCCTCGACCCGCGGGTTCGGGGCCGCTACGGAAAGGTGCTCTGCTGTGCCGTGGACGGGGGGACCCTGTGGGCGGCCGACGACCAGAGCCTCTACCAGGCCGACGGTGAGCGAGGGATACTGCTCAAGAGGTTCGGAGCTGCGGACGGGCTCCCGGACCAACCGATACAGTCCATCGCCCCGGTTGGGACCCAGGTCTGGCTGGCCACCCCTGCCGGACTGGCACAGCTTGACGCTAGGACCGGCAGGATCAGCACGGTGCCCGAAATCGCCTTCCAGGTAGGTCGTCTGGCCAGCGGGCCCAGCGGCGCCTGGCTGGTGAGCGACGCGGGAGCCTACCGGTTGCCGCCGGGTGAGGAGACCTGGCAGCGACTGCCCGAGTTCCCCGGCCAGACGCGGCTCGCCTCGGTCGTCCAGACCGGCTTCTGGTGGTTCCAGTGGCGCGACAAGGAGATCGATCCCATCGGCCCTGCCTTTGCGACCGAGGAGGGGTTCTACGTGCTTCACCAGGGGCAGCTCTCGCGGTACGACCTCGCCGCGAGGCAGTGGGAGACCATCGCCAAGCAGGCGTGGCAGGCGGTGCCACACGGGCGAGCGGTCTGGATCATGTGCACAGACGGCCTGCTCCGGTACAGCCCCGCGGCCGGCAGTACCGAGAGGTTCCCCTATGGCGAGGGGCCGGCGGAGGGCCGGCCCGTCTCCATGGTACTGACCGACGAGGCCCTCTTCCTGGGCAGTCAGGCCAACTGCGACACAAAGGCTGCGCGGTTCAGCGGCTTCAGCGGCGGTGGAATCAGCCAACTGGATCTGGCCACAGGCGAGTGGACAACCACCGAGAGGATCGACGGTGTCACCATCCATTTCGTGGACGCGTTGCTGGCCGACGGCGAGGATGTCTGGGCCGCTGCCATGCTCTACGAGGGGGCCCTCCAGCGGGGGGCCCATCCCGGTATGGCCCACGTCAAGCGCTGGCTGCCGAAGCCCACGGGACTCGCCCTCGCCCGGTACCGTGAGGGGAGGTGGACGATCCTCACCCGTCAGGGGCTCACGAGCGAGAAACGATGGATAGGACCTCAAGGGACCGGGGTGCACCTGGATACCATCGGGCCCCAGCACGTCCCCCTGCTGTGTTCCGCCGACGGACGGGTCTGGGGCGCCTACCAGATGTTCCCCGAGCATTGGTACGGCGGATACTATGTCTCGGCCGGCTGCCTGGCCTCCGAATCGGACGGCCGCTGGGAGGCCCGGTTCGACGTCCAGACCGAGGAGCTGAACCTCCTCGGCGAACACCCGGCGTTGCTGGGTGTCTCACGTTCCCACGGAGGCGTCTGGCTGGCGGAAGGCCATCTGAAGATCCTGGGTCTGGTGCAGGTCGGTGGTCGCTGCTGGGTCGTCTCTCAGAGCGGACTGTACGTCGACTATCCCCAGACCGGCCGTTTCACCACGGTCGTCCAGGCAAGAGCCCGACTCTACTACCGGGCCACGGCCGCGGCCGCCGGCCGGGATGCCGTGTGGTTCGGCGGCGACGGGGGCACGGTCTCCCGGCTCGTCCGGAAGACCGGTTGGCTGGACGTGGCCGGGGTGGTCCCGGGTCGGCAGGTCACGGCCGTGGCGATCGATGACCGGGACCGCGTCCTGGTCAGGACGGCCAAAGCCGAGTTCACGCTGCCCTTCTCCCTGCGCTCGGCTGAGGAGCTGCCGGTGGCCGACGTCCTCGTCTTCGACGGCCAGCGATGGTCGCCCGGTGCGCCATCTCCGGGTGCATCGACAAGAGCATTTCCC
>CAZIBA010000396.1:0-2354 GCA_964536795.1 uncultured Planctomycetota bacterium
AGCGGACCCACGGCGTCCTCCAACCCCCCACCGCCCGCCGACCCTCACCCCAGCCCCTCTCCCACGGGGAGAGGGGATATTGGGGATGATGAAAAAAGACGGATTTACCCCCAGCCCCTCTCCCACGGGGAGAGGGGTAAGGGGTGAGGGCCGTTCTTGAAGCAGCGAAGCAGTTTGACGTCGAAGATATGACTCCGGTATCTGCTTGCAGAGGCCTTCCCGAACACGTACCATCTGCCGCTTGTGACAGAGGCCAGCGATTCTCACGAACGGACAGGAGCACGAACGATGAGCCAACCCGAGCGGTCCAGCACCCAGCGAAGCATCGTCGAGGAAAGACCCCGGATCTTCGGAAGCAGCGCCTCTCTCAAGGCGTTGGCCGACGGGCGCCCTGAGGACTACCAGCGCCTGCTCGACCTGGCCGCTCAGGACGAGGTGCCGAGCTGGCCCGCCGCTGCTACCCACTCACTGCTCTACACCATCACCGGTGACCGCGCACAGGGTGAACGGGCCCTGGAGATCGCCCGGGACGTCGCCCGGAAACCCATCCTCGTGGGCCACGCCCCCAGTGCCCGCGAGCTGGCCAAGATCGCCGTCGCCTACGACCACGCCCACGACCTTCTGTCGGACGAAGATAAGAAGCTCCTCCACGACTACGTCAACCGCACCTACGAGGCCAACATCCCTCACGAGACCTCGGTGTTCTTCAACGGCTACTACGGCTACAAGATGTACGGCCTGGGTCTGGCCGCCTACGCCACCTGGCCCGAGAACCCCAGGGCGGAGGAGGTCCTCGACTACGTCCACGGCGACCTCCAGGAGCGGGCCGTCCCCGGGCTCAAACTCGGGGGGCGGGGCGGGGGTTTCCCGGAAGGGTTCTACGTCAACTACTTCTTCGCCGACTTCCTGCTCTTCTGCGAGACGGCCCGGCAGGTGGAGGGCGTCGACTACTACGCCATGGCCCCGGAGTTCTTCCACAGTCGGCTGGCCTGCGAGCTCTTCTCCGCTTTCACCGACATCGTCAGTGACGGGTCCCGTCGGCTTCCGGTCTGGGGTGACGGGGGTCGGCTCAACGTCAACTCACGCGACAACCAGCGCCTGGTCATCCTCACGCTGGCCGACTACTACCGCGACGCAGACCCCGAACTCACGGGCTTCGCCCAGGCCTACGCCCTTCGGCAGCCCCGCACGGCCCTGGAACACAACGCCTTCGAGGATTTCCTCTGGTTCGACCGGAAGGCACCCGTGGGCGACCTCTCCCGGATGAAGCTCTCCCACCTGGCTCGGGGCGCCGGCTACCTCTTCGCCCGCAGCGACTGGAAGGAAGGCGCGACCTGGGTCTTCTTCAAATCGGGCGGCCGCTACACCGGCCACCAGCACCTGGACAACAACCAGTTCATGATCTACAAGTCCCGGGGCACCCTGGCCGGTGACTCCGGCGAATACGTCTCCTTCCACGACGGCCACGCCATCAACTGGTACATGCGCACCATCGCCCACAACAGCATCCTCATCCACGACCCCGAGGAGACCTTCCGCCGAACCCGCAGCTACTACGACGGGGCCAACGACGGCGGTCAGGCCTACTGGTGGTGCGCCGACGAGGTGGGAGACCGCCCGGGCGTCGTCGGCCCCAACGGTACCGCCGACACGGCCGAAGCCTGGCTCAGCAACCGTGACATCTTCGACATCGCTCGCATCACCGCTCGCGAGTCCCATCCCGAGTTCGTCTACGCCGTCGGTGATGCGACCAGGTCGTACCGCCCGGAGAAGTGCCGGGAGTTCACCCGCCAGCTTCTCTACACCCGCGCCCGTGACGGCCATCCCGAGGCCATCGTCGTCTTCGACCGGGTCGAATCCACCGACCCCGGGTTCAAGAAGACCTGGCTGCTTCACACCATGCGCGAACCCATCGCCCCGGCCGGCGAGACCCAGATCGAGGAGGGCCTGTTCGAGTGCGCGGGCGACCTCTTCATCTCGCCCAACACGCTGTCCCAACTCTACTGCCGGGTCCTCCTCCCCGAGGAGCACACCATCACCAAGATCGGCGGCTTCCGCGTCAAGGACTACTGGTACGGCGGCGTAAACCATGCCCCGGAGAGCGAGCGGCAGAAGAAGCATGCGCCACGCTGGCGGGTGGAGGTCTCTCCGGTCGAGCCCGCGGCCCGCGATTACTTCCTCCACGTCCTCTACCCCGTCGGCGCAGAGGTCACCGAGGCCCCCGAAGCGACGGTCACCCGCTCGGACGATACCGTGACCGTGAAGACCGTCGGCGCCGAGGTCACCTTCAACACGCAGGGACCAGTCGGCGGCCACATCCGCCTGGACGACATCGACAAGGACCTCACGACTGA
>CAZIBA010000396.1:2364-3381 GCA_964536795.1 uncultured Planctomycetota bacterium
CGAACTCGACCGCTGGGAGTAACCCGAAGGAAGCCGCAGACTGTAGACCATGTGTTGGAGGCGAGGCAAGGGGCTTGAGCCCCTTGTCTTCCCGGTGTACCACGGCCGGCTTCGCCTTCGCCCTTCCGGGCTATGGCGGACAGGCTTGCCTGTCCTGAGCTTAGTCGAAGGGCCTGTCCCGAGCGAAGCCGAGGGACCCGGCCGTGCTTCGTTTCCGGGGAAACAAAGGAAACAAAGGGGACATTCTGCTTTTCCGGCTTCGGGCGTCGTCGCCGAAGACGCAGCGCACATTCCAGTCCTCCCGTGGTACAATGGAGATGTGGAAGTGCCCCCGCGCCCGGTGCCCCTGCTACGTAGCGAAGGAGCTTCGCTGCTTCGCAGAGTGGCATCTAAGTGTTTCCGCTACAGCCAGAGGTGACCATGGGTACGAACATCTCCACCACGCTGAAGATCCGAGGCATGCACTGCGCTGCGAGTGCGCAGACCATCGAAAAGGCCCTGGGCGCAGCACCGGGCGTATCGGCTGCCTCCGTCAACTTCCCTGCTGAGGAAGCCCACGTCCAGTTCGACCCACAGGCCACCGACACCCAGGCCCTCGTCCAGGCCGTCCGCGACGCCGGTTACGACGCCCAGCCCAGAGAGGCCGTTGCTCCCGAGGCCGACGCGGACCGCGCAGCAGAGGAACAGCTCGCAGCTCGCCGACGGATGACCATCGCCTGTGGCTTTAACGTTCCGCTGATGCTCTGGATGTTGGTGGAGATGGTGGGTGGGGTGACGTGGCCGTCGCCTCTGGCCTATCGGCTGGGGATGCTGGCGTTGGCTGCGCCGGTGCTCTTCTGGGTGGGGTTTCCGACGCTCATGTCGGCCTGGCGGTCGGTGGTGCACGGCGCTGCCAACATGGACGTGCTCATCGCCCTGGGGACGCTGGCCTCTTTCTCGACGGGCGTGCTCAACTTCTTCACGCCCATCGAGAGCTTCGCCGGGGTCGCCGGGATGATTATGGCCATCCACCTCACC
>CAZIBA010000397.1:0-3360 GCA_964536795.1 uncultured Planctomycetota bacterium
AGTTGGGCCAAGCAGCGCATCAAGAGCGACCCGCGCATCAAGAGGATCTTCGACCAGTTCATCCGCCACTGCGACAATGCCCTCATCGGCAACGCTGACAAGCGCAAAGGCGGGGTCTGGCACGCTCAGGGCTGGGGCCAGACCCTGGGGTTTGCCTACCAGTTGACGGGCGACAAGAAGTACGCCGACGAAGCGAAGATCTACCTTGACCGCCTGTTCGGTCCGGTGACGGTTGGCGGCGAGCAGATACCCGCACTGAACTACCTGGAGGGGGCGGCGCGCGAGTTCGGCGCCTCGGAGGTGGCCCGGGAGATGCCCGCTGTCTACGACCTCATCTACGATGCCCTCACCCCGACCGAGCGCACCCGTTACGGCAAGAAGCTCCAGGAAATCGCCCAGGTCGTCGAGGACACCACCAAGCGCTACCGCTTCTCCGATATGTGTAACCAGGTGTACGTGAAGAACGTCACCTACTTCCTGACCGGTATCGCCCTCTTGGGTGACGGGGTCTGTGACGAGAAGGCCGAGGAGTGGTTCCGCCGGGGCAACCGGGAGCTCTACGAACGCCTCCTGCCCGCCTCCAACCTGTGGGCCGCTGACGACGGCGGCTGGGGTGAAGGGCCGGGCTACGCCGGCTTCACCCAGGGGCGGTTCGATACCGAGGTATTGTCCTGGCGCTCGGCGACGGGTGAGGACCTCTACAGCGCGGGCAACTTCTTCCGCTACCTGCTCCACTGGCGCCTCTGGATAACCCGTCCCCACGACGGCAAGCAGCAGCGCTTCAACGACAGCGGGTTCCCCACGGCCGGCGTGTCCCACCCGGCCCTGCTGGCCTCACGCTACCGGGACGTGCGCGTGCAGTCACTGGCCAACGCCCACGTCGAGCAGTCGATGAAGGATTCCTACAGCTACCACTGCGCCAGTCTCTGGCAGTACGTCCTCTGGTACGACCCCGACCTGGGGACCAAGCCCCTCACGTACGCCGACACCGATCAGCCCATGGCCCGCCACTTCGAGGGGGTGGGTCAGGTGGTCTTCCGCAGCGGTTGGGATAAGGACGCAACCTTCGGCGTACTCAAGTGCCAGAGCTTCCGGGCCTTCGGCCACCGCCACAAGGATGAGAACGAGTTCATCATCACCAGGAAGGGGGCCCTGGCCATCGATAGCGGAGTGGACCAGCGCAGCCCCAGCGACCACGTGCGCAACTACTTCACCCAGTCCATCGCCCACAACACCATCACGCTCTACGACCCGGACGAGGACACGGGCCGAAGCGCAAACGACGGCGGGCAGTACGTGGGCGACTGGCTGAAGATCTCAGGCGACGCGCCCGTCATCACCCAGCACGGCTCCTACTACCCGGGCTCGGAACTCATGGTCGACGGCATCACCGCCTTCGAGACCAACGACCACTACAGCTACGCCTGTGGCGACGCCACCCGGGCCTACAGCGCCCACAAGATGAAGCTCTTCACCAGGCAGATGGTCTACCTGCCCCCCGACACCTTCGTCCTCTTCGACCGGGTGACCAGCACCAAACCCGAGTTCACCAAGCGCTGGCTCCTCCACTCGGTGGGTAAGCCCGAGACGCGTGGGCGAACGTTCGCGGTCGCCGAGGGGGAGGGCAAGCTCTTCTGTCAGACCCTCCTTCCTGAAGATGCCCGCACCGAAGTGGTGGGTGGACCGGGCAAGGCCTTCTGGGTGGCCGGCAAGAACTACCCGCCTCCCCAACCCGACCGCGCCGAGGAGCCCGGTGCCTGGCGCGTCGAGGTCTATCCCGGGGCCCCCCGTGGGGAGGACTACTTCCTCCACGTGCTTCACGCGACCGATGCCGGGACCCGCTCCGGCCCCGAGGCCACGCTCGTCCGGGACGGCGCGGAGGTCGGCGTGGAGCTGGGCGTGGCCGGGAAGTCCTACCGGGTCACCTTCGCCACGCAGGGGACCCCCGCCGGTCAGATCACCATCAAGGACGGCGGTCAGGTCCTCATCGACCAGCCCCTCACCCAGGACGTCGAACCCCAGCGCTTCATGCCCGAGGAGGACCAGTAACACCGGGCCCGGCAGCTGCCCGGGCCGACGTGGCAGAGTGCTCCAGAACGGTCGTGCGTTCTCGGACCGCCACCGGCCGGGCTTCCTGCGAACTCGCCGGTGGCGCTTTTTGCGCTGAATTCTTCTTGACACGTCCGTGGGGTCATACTAATCTGTGTTTTGTAATACCGCCCTGTAGAGAGAACGTGCCCCGAGAGGAGGCGCTTTTTTCGGCCGTATCGGTATTACGACTTGCTGATTCATAATACCAATAGAGGTGCGACATGACTGCTGCTCGTCCCCCGCTGGGTTGCTCCCGGGCTCGTGCTGCATTCACGCTCGTGGAGATGTTGGTGGTTATTGCCATTGTGTCAATCCTGGGTGGGATGATGCTCCCGGCGCTGGCTGGGGCCCGGGAGTCGGCCCGTCGGGCCGCCTGCGCCTCCAACCTGCACCAACTGGGCATCGCACTGAGCCTGTACACACAGGAGCACCGCGACTGGTTCCCCGTGGAGCAACTCTGCGGGAACCCACAACCCGCGGTCAAAGCTGCTCTCTTCCCCCACTATGTCATGACACGTGAGGTCTTCTACTGTCCCAGCGCTGCCCGGGTCGAACCGCTCGCCCAGAGTAGTGATGCCAGCCTGGGCGGCCCCGGAGGAGATTCGGTCATCGAAGGCGACCGGAACTGGGACTGGGCTTTCATCTCCTACAAGTATTTTTCTGTCCTGCAGCGGGACCCACGGCAACCCGTCCCCGGTGACTACCCTCACCTGCTCACGGCGCAGTCCCGGGGCCTGCGCTGGCTGATGAGCGACTGGACGCGCAAGGGCACAGGCAGGTCCCCCCATCACACGGGTCTTTTCCGCAAGATGCCCGGGCGCAACGTCCTCTACTGCGACGGAGCCGTCAGGTTCGTCTACACGGGCAAGGGGACGACGGGGGCCTTCACCGATGAGGAGGCGGGCGGTGGTGGAGGGGGTCCCGGAGGGGGCCCCGGAGGTGGTGGTCCTGGTGGAGGTGGCTGAAGGCGGTGGTGATCTGCCCGCCTGTGAGATGGCGCGATGGCGGCGAAAGGAGTGAGGGTATGGATGCTCTGGCATCGAAGCGGACGTCGATTGGCGTCGTGACCGGCGGCACCGGGGCCGCCGCTCTCAGTCAACTTCTGGGGCGGAGCGTGCGGATGGTCACCGGGGTGCCCTTTGTCCCCTCGCTGGTCGTGGGCTTCCCCCGGGCCACGCTCCTCTTGGGCGCCGCCGGCGCTCTCGGGCGCCCGGGTCTGCTCACGCTCATGGGCGCCCTGGAGGGACTGCTGCTGTTTGTGACCGGCGG